>NZ_JBZAYE010000058.1:0-21591 GCF_058244205.1 Variovorax sp. 20P10.2.4 | reverse complement strand
GGCGGCACCGACGTGGCGATGGAGGCCGCGGGCATCACGCTGATGCGCGGCGATCTCGCGCTGGTGGCGCAGGCGCTCGACCTCTCGGGACGCACCGTGGCGAAGATCCGGCAGAACCTGTTCTGGGCCTTCGCCTACAACGTGGCGGGGATTCCGTTGGCGGCCTTCGGACTGCTGAGCCCGGTGGTGGCCGGGGCGGCGATGGCGCTGTCGAGCGTGAGCGTGATGGCCAATGCCTTGCTGCTGCGGCGCTGGAAGGGTTCCTGAATTCGGCTCAATCGAGCAGCAGCGCCATCAGGTGATCGTCGATGTAGTCGGCTTCACCGGCGCGCTTGTAGAACTTGCGCAGCGTGCCCTCGCGCACGAAGCCCAGCTTCTCGTAGAAGCGCAGCGCGGGCGCGTTGTCGCTCTCGGCATAGAGTTCGATGCGCTTGACGCCGGCCGCGCGCAATTGCTCGATGGCATCGCTCACCATGGCCAGCGCCACGCCGCGGCCGTGGAAGGCCGGGTCCACCGCGAGCGTGCCGAGGCAGGCGACATGCGCCACGCGGCCTGGATAGCGCGTGGCGCGGTAGAAGCCGGCCATGCGGCCCTCGACCTCCCAGATGTGGAAGCAGCCGCTGCGCACCAGTTCCTCGTGGATCGGCCGGAAGTCCGCGAGCGGCATCGGGTCGTAGCCGAGGAAGCGCACCACCTTCTCGTGCATGTAGAGGGCATGGACGGCAGCGAGGTCGCGGGAAGTGGCAAGTCGGCGCACGGTGGCTCCATGTTCGAGATCGGTCAGGGGCCCGCAGGATAGCAATCCCGCGCGGCCGCTCAACCCGCCGCGAACACGAGGGCGCCGGCCAGCGCCAGCAGCAGCACCTGCGCGGGCCAGGCCCAGCGCAATCGCAGCCGCGCATCGAGCACCGCGCCCACGGCCCAGAAACCCGCGATCGTCAGCGCCAGCAGTTCGAGCCCGGTGCGAAAAGCCATGTCGTCCGCGCGCCAGAGAAAGGCCAGCGTCATGCCGACCCAGCCCGCGAAATGCAGCGAGGCCGCGATCGCGCGTGCGCGGCCGACCGGTGGATCGTCGAGGGCGGCGGCGGCCTCGAGCGAGAAGTCGGGTTCGGGAAAGCGCGCCGCCACGTCGGCCGGCCGCCAGCCCGGCGATCGCCAGAACACGCCGAGCTTGTCGCGCCAGCGCCGCGTGTGCCAGGCATCGCGCGCGAGCGGCGCATAGGGGCCGAGCACGGCGCGCAGCGGATCGAAGCCCGCGAGCGGCTTGCGCGTGCCGTAGACGCAGCGCTCGCTCTCCTCGGCGAAGGTGCCGAACAGGCGATCCCACACCACCAGCATGCCGCCGTAGTTGCGGTCGAGGTAGCCGTCGTTGACGGCATGGTGCACGCGATGGTTCGAGGGCGAGGAGAACACGCGGTCGAACCAGCCGAGCTTGCCGATGTGCTCGGTGTGGATCCAGAACTGGTAGACCAGCACGATCAGCCCCGCGAGGCCGAACTGCTCGGGCGGCACGCCCACCACGGCCATCGGCAGGTAGAAGGCCCAGCCGAGGAAGGCGACCATGCTCTCCTGTCGCAGCGCGGTCGAGAAATTGAAGCGCCGGCTCTGGTGGTGCACCGCATGCGCGGCCCAGAACAGCGCCGACTCGTGGCCCGCGCGATGCAGCCAGTAGTCGCAGAAGTCGAACAGCAGCACCGCGGCGATCCAGCCGAATGCGCTGTCCCAGAAGCCCGCGTCGGTGCAGAGCGCGACATGCGGATAGACCAGCGCGTAGAGGCCGATCTGGAACAGCTGCGTGCAGACCGCGAGCGCTTGGCTCAGCAGGCCCTGGCTCAGGCTCGCGACCGTGTCGGCGAAGCGGTAGGTGTTGCGCTGCTTGAGCCAGCCCCAGGCGAATTCGCAGGCCATCAACAGCACGAACACCGGCACGACGAGAACCACCAGCCGATGCACTGCCTGCCTTGAGCCTTCCTGCGCGCGAAAAAAACTTCAGCGAAGTTTCAGCGCGATGGTGCGTCGATGCGTCCCGCGACCAGCACGGCATTGGTGCCGCCGAAGGCGAAGGAGTTCGACATCGCCCAGCGCATTCCGGGCACGGCGCGTGCCTCGCCGCGCACGAAGGCCAGGTCGAAGGCCGCGTCGGGCTCGCGCAGGTTGGCGATCGGCGGCACGGCCTCGTGCGCCAGTGCGCGCAAGGTCGCGATCAGTTCGATCGCACCGCCACCGCCGAGCACATGGCCGTGGATCGCCTTGGTGGCGCACACCGGCATCGCGCTGCCGAACAGCTCGCGCACCGAGGCGGCCTCGGCGGCATCGCCGGCCATGGTCGCGGTGCCGTGGGCATTCACATGGCCGATCTGGGCGGCATCGAGGCCCGCGTCGCGCAGTGCCGCGCGCATCGCGCGCACCTGGCCCGCGCTGTCGGGATTGGTGATGTGCGTGCCGTCGCAGTTGGTGGCGTAGCCGGCCAGCACGTAGGACGCGCCGTCGCCCGTGTCGCCCGTGTCGCCCGTGTCGCCCGTGTCGCCCGAACGCGCATGCGCTTCCGACTCGAGCACCAGTGCGGCAGCGCCTTCGCCGAGCGCGAAGCCCGCGCGGTCGCCCGAGAAGGGACGGCAGGCGGTCTCGGGCGCGCCGGCCGGCGGCGCGGCCATCACGCGCATCGCCTGCCAGCTCGCCATCACGCCGGGCGTGAGCATGGCGTCGTGGCCGCCGACGATGGCGACGTCGATCCAGCCGCCGCGGATGGCGCGCATGGCTTCACCGATCGCCACCGCCGACGAGGCGCAGGCGCAGGCATAGGCGATCGCCGCGCCGTGCGCGCCGAAGTGCAGCGCGAGCTCGGCCACCGCCGCATTGGGCATCACGGTGAGCACGGTCGTCGGCCGCATGCGGCGCTGCTCGCCATAGAGCGCCTGCGTGGTGGTGTCGAAGCTGCCCGCGCCCGCGAGGCCGCTGCCCCAGAAGATGCCGAGCCGCTCGGGATCGACGCTGTCGCGCACCAGTCCGGCCTGCGCCGCGGCATCCTGCGCGGCCGCGAGTGCCATCGCGGTACCGCGATCGAGCGGCAGGCGCGAGGTGCTGCGCACGCCGTTCGAGTCGAAGTCGCAGGCGGCCACCGCGATCTCGACGCTGTCCATGCCGGGGATCGCGAGCGTGTGCGAACGCACGGCCGAGCGGCCATGGAACAGCGCATCGTCGAAGGCCTCGAGCGTGCGGCCGATCGGCGTGACGAAGCCGATGCCGCTGACGCGTACCGGCGGCGCCGCGATGCGCTGCGCCGAGGCCGCGATCACCGCGTGTTCGACACCGCTGCTCATGCGTGCGCCGCCTCAGGCGCGTTCGCGGTGTTCGCCGTCGCGGCGGCGCTCTCCGTATCGATCACTTCGCACAGGCGCTGCAGCGTGATGCCCGCTTCGCGCGGATCGAGACGGTCCTCGGGAATGCGCAGGTGGAAGGCGTCCTCGACCGCGAAGACGAACTCCATCAGCGCGAGCGAGTCGAGGCCCAGGTCGGTGAGCGCGGTCTGCGGTGCGACCAGGTTCGCTTCGACGTGGAAGTCGTTCTCGAGGATGCGCGCGATGCTGTTGAAGGTGGGCGAAGTGGACATGGGGCTTGTTCCTTTCAGGCGAAGCGTGATGCACGATCGTCGTGCGGAAGTGCCATCGGTCGGCGCTGCGAATGCAGGGAAGACGCGCGTCGCCGCGTCACCTTGCGTGGTTCATTGTGGAGTGGGATCGATGGCATCGCGGTGGCGAACGCATTCCTTTTCAGGAAGCCTTCAGAGAGGAAATCGGGGCATCGGCGCCCGTGCCATGCGCGACCTCGTCGGCGAACGCGACGGTCTCGCGCACCACCTGCTGGCGGTCGTTGTCGATGGTGATCATGTGGTAGCTGTTGCTCACCACGACGCTGCGGAACGAGCGGCAGCGCAGGCCGCGCGCGAGGATCTCGAGGTTGGCCACGCTGGCCACCTCGTCCTGCTGCGCATGCAGCGCGAGCACGCGGTCGCATTGCACGCGATGCAGGTTGGCGCGCACGTGGCGGATCAGCCGATGGTGTTCGCGCAGGTGGCTCACGCCGATCACCGAGCTGCCGGCGCGCGAGATCTTGCGGTGCCGCAGCTCGCGCTCGATCCAGGCGCGCACGCGTTCGTTCTTCACGCCGTAGGGCGGGCGTTCGCGGTACTGCCAGAAGCGGCCCAGCGGCGTGTAGTAGGCCAGCGGCAGCAGCATCTGCGTGCGCGGGATGGCCCAGCCGTCGAAGCGCAGCGTGGTCGACATCAGCACCAGCGCATCGACCGCGTCGCCGCAGCGGATGGCGGCGCCGAGCGCGAGCGAGGAGCCGGCCGAGATGCCCACGAGCAGCACGCGCTCGTGCGTCTCGCGCAGGGTCGTGACCTGGGCCTCGATGCTGTCGAGCCACTGCTGGAAGGGCGCGGCCTGCTGCATCGGCGCGTTGGCGTCGAAGGAGTAGCCGGGGATCGACATCGGGTGCACCGCGTAGCCGCCGTCGCGCAGCGCGGACTGCACGGTCAGCAGTTCGTCAGGTGTGCTGCACAAACCATGCAGCAGCACGACCGCGGTGCGTTGCACGGCGGGGTGCACGAAGCTCAGCAGGCTGGAAGGTTCGCGTGCGCTCATGACGATGCGGCCCCGATGAAAAGGAACCGTGCGGCGATGGGCTGTCGTATGCTCATGCCGTGTTTATCGCGTGTCGTACTGACCGCCTGCTGACCCTCCCGCGAGCAAGAATAGGCACCTCAACCCACTCGAAAATCATGCGAATCCTGCTAGTCGAAGACGATGCCGTGCTGCGCGACGTGATGCTTCGCAGCCTCGCGGACGCCGGTCACCGCGTCGATGTTTCCACCAACGTCGAGGACGCCGACCACCTCTGGCGCGTGCAGCCCTTCGATGCGGTGCTGCTCGATCTGAACCTGCCCGCCACCGCGAGCGCGACCAGCGGTCTCGCGAGCGGACTCACCGCGCTGCGACAGGCGCGTGCGCGCGGCGACCGCACGCCGGTGCTCGTGCTGACCGCGCGCGGCCGCACCGAGGAGCGCATCGCGGGCCTCGATGCCGGTGCCGACGACTACCTCGGCAAGCCCTTCGACCTGGCCGAGGTCGAGGCGCGCTTGCGCGCGCTGGTGCGGCGCGCGAAGGGCACCGAAGACATCGTGCTGCTGGGCCAGCTGAAGCTCGACCGCAAGGCACGGCGCTTCTCCACCGCGAGCGGTCCGCTCGACCTGCCGGCGCGCGAGTTCGAGGTGCTGTGGGAACTCATGAGCCCGCCGGGCCGCACGGTGAGCAAGCGTGCGCTGTCCGACAAGCTCTCGAGCTTCGACGAATCGCTGGGCGACAACGCGCTCGAGGCCTTCATCTCGCGGCTGCGCAAGAAGCTGGTCGGTTCGGGTGCGAGCATCCGCACGCTGCGCGGCATCGGCTACCTGCTCGAAGCCGAAGTCTGAGCGCGCCGCGACCGTGAGCGAAAGCGAGAGCGAAGCAGCGCACGCGCGCATCGCGCCCAGGCCGCCGCGCGCGGTGTCCACGCTCACGCGGCGCGTGCTCCGCAACGTGCTGGTGCCGCTCGCGCTGAGCTGGATGGTGGGCGCGGTGATCGCGCTGGTCATCGCCAACTACTTCTCCGAACAGGCCTTCGATCGCGGCATGCTCGACGACGCCTATGCGCTGTCGGCCAACGTGCAGGCGGGCGAGCGCGGCATCGAGCTGCTGCTCACGCCACGCGAGGTGGCGACGGTGCTGTTCGACCAGATCGACAAGGTGAATTTCTCGGTGCAGCGGCTCGACGGCACCTTGATCTCGGGTGCGGACGACCTGCAGGCGCCGCTGCCCGTGGGCGGCGCGCGCTATCGCTTCTCCGACGTCATCTACCAGGGCAAGCCGATGCGCGCGGTGGTGCTCGAGCACGATGCCGAGCCCGGTGTCGCGATGCCCTATCGCGTGGTGATCGCGCAGACCACGCTGAGCCGCACGGCGCTCGTGCGGCAGCTGCTGGGCTATGCGCTGGCGCCGCAGGTGCTGTTGCTGATGTTGCTCGCCGTATGGCTCTGGCATGGGATCCGCAGCGATCTGCGGCCGCTCGGCGACCTGCAGCAGGCGCTCGATCGGCGCGACGTGCGCGACCTCTCGCCGGTGACGGTGGTGCAGACTTCGCGCGAGCTGCAGCGGCTCGGCGAAGCGGTCAATGCGCTGTTCGAGCGGCTGGGCCACAGCGTGCGCGGACAGCGCGAATTCGTGGGCAACGTGGCGCACGAGTTGCGCACGCCGCTCGCGGGCATCCGTGCGCTGGCCGACTACGGTCTCGCGCAGCAGAAGCCCTCGGTGTGGCGCGAGCAGCTCGAGCAGGTGGCCAAGAGCCAGGAGCGCGCGAGCCACCTGATCGACCAGCTGCTCGCGCTCGCGCTGGCCGACGAGGCCAGCACCAGCCTCGAGACCGCACCCGTGCGGCTCGATGCGCTGGCCGAGCAGACGGTCCTGCGGCACCTCGCGCGCGCCGATGCGCGTGGCGTGGACCTGGGTGCACGCGGCCTCGACGACAGCGTGACGGTGCAGGCCAACGAGGCGCTGGTCGAAGGCATCCTCGACAACCTGATCGACAACGCGTTGCGTTATGGCGGGCGCACCATCACTGTCGAGGTCAGTGGCGAAGTGCTCAGCGTGATCGACGACGGGCCCGGCATTCCGCTCGATGCGCAGCGGCTGTTGATGCAGCGTTGGGCGCAGGGGCCCGCGGGGCAGAAGCTGGGGCAGGGCTCGGGGCTGGGCCTGTCGATCGTGGCGCGCTATGCCGAGCTGCTGGGCGCTGAACTGCGGCTCGAGGCGGCCGAGCCGACGGGCTTGAAGGTCAGCGTGGATTTCACGCGCAAGGGCTAGGAGTCTGCGCGGCCTCGTAGAGCTCGAGCGGCAGTCCGTCGGGATCAGCGAAGAAGGTGAAGCGCCGGCCCGTGTATTCATCGACGCGGATCGGTTCGACGGCAATGCCCTGCGCCTCGAGCGCCTCGGCCGCGGCGCGCACGTCGGGCACCTCGAAAGCCAGGTGGCGCAGCCCGCGCGCCTCGGGGCGCGAGATGCGCGGCGGCGGATCGGGAAAGGAGAACAACTCGATCTGCGAGCCGTCGGGCAGCGCGAGATCGAGCTTGTACGAGTTGCGCTCGGCACGCAGGTGCTCGGCGACGATGCGCAGGCCCAGCACCTCGCTGTAGAAGCGCTTCGACACCGCGTAGTCGGAGCAGATGATCGCGGCATGGTGGATGCGCGCAAGCTTGGGCGTGGCGTTCATCGCAAGGCCTTGCGCAGGAAGACGCGCGTGCGGTTCTCGAGCAGCAGGCGCCGGTATTCGACATAGCCGATGCGTTCGTAGAGCGCGCGGTTCTCGCTCATCTTCTCGTTGGTGAACAGGTAGATCGAATCGAAGCCCTGGCGCAGCGCCTCGCGCTCGGCGAGCTCGAGCAGGGCGCGGCCCGCGCCGCTGCCCTGGTGCCTCGGTTGCACCGCGATCACGTCGACCAGGAAGCCTTCGTCGGTGATGTCGAGCACGAGCGCGGCCGCGATCTCCGTGGCATCCACGACATCGGCGGCGACCCACACCTGTTGCAACTCGATGGCGCTTGCGTAGTCCTTGCTCATCGGCAGCGGCACGATCGGCAGGCGCGGCAGGTAGACGCTGAAGGCGGCGATCGCGCAGTCGCGGATCGCAGCTGCATCGGCCGCTTCGGCGCGGCGCAGGGTCCAGCGCGGCGCTTCGCTCATTCGGCGATCTCCACCTCGGCCTCGATCTCCACCGGGATGTTGAACGGCAGCTCGGCCATGCCGACCGCGCTGCGCGCATGCGCGCCGACCTCGGGCCCGAAGAGCTCGAGCACGAGGTCGGAGAAGCCGTTGATGACGGATGGCTGGCGGTCGAAGCCCGGGGCCGAGGCGACCATGCCGAACACGCGCGTCCAGGCCGTGATGCGGTCGAGGTCGCCGAGCGCGCGCTGCAGGCTGCCGAGCATCGCGAGCGCGGTGAGGCGCGCAGCCGCGTAGCCCTGTTCCACGTCGAGCTCGCGCCCGAGCTTGCCCAGCGGCGCGGCGATGCTGCCGTCGGCATTCAGCGGGCCATGGCCCGAGACGAAGGCGCGCCGTCCGACGATGCGCACGAAGCGAAAGGGCAGCACCACGCCCGGTGGCGGCTGGACGGCGGGCGGAAGGACGAGGCCGCGCGCGGCCAGCTGGTTCTCGATCTGCGACATGGCGCAACGGTACCCGAAAGCACCGCGCGCCGGTCGCCCGCGGGCTCAGGCCAGCGCGGGGTAGTCGGTGTAGCCCTTGGCGCCGCCGCCGTAGAGGGTGGCCTTGTCGAGCTCGTTGAGCGGCGCGTGCTCGCGCAGGCGGCGCACCAGGTCGGGGTTCGAGATGAAGGGCTTGCCGAAGGCCACGAGGTCGTCGCCTTCCTTCACGGCTTCCTCGGCGAGCGGGCGGTCGTAGCCGTTGTTGACCATCCAGGCGGCCTTGCCGCCGGCGTCGCGGTAGGCGGCCTTGAGCGCCTCGTAGTCGAAGGGCCGGTCGGCGATCTCGCGCGGGCCGCCGGTGGCGCCTTCGATGATGTGGACGTAGGCCAGGTCGAGCTTGGCCAGCTCCTTCACCACGTAGGCGAACAGTGGCTGCGGGTTGCTGTCGTGCATGTCGTTGGCCGGCGTGACCGGCGACAGGCGGATGCCGGTGCGGCGCGCGCCCACGGCGTCGGCCACGGCGCGCGTGATCTCGAGCAGGAAGCGCGCGCGGTTCTCGATGCTGCCGCCGTAGTCGTCGCTGCGCTGGTTGCTGCCGTCCTTGAGGAACTGGTCGAGCAGGTAGCCGTTGGCGCCGTGGATCTCGACGCCGTCGAAGCCCGCGGTCTCGACCGCGTTGCGCGCGGCGGTGGCGAAGCCGTGGACGATGCCGGGGATTTCGCCGGCGTCGAGCGCGCGCGGTTCGGAGGTCTCGGTGAAGGTCGGCACGCCGTCATGGATCAGCACGGTCTTGGTCTTGGCGGTGATGGCCGAGGGCGCGACCGGCTGGCCGTTGTCGGGCTGCAGGCTGGTGTGCGAGACGCGGCCCACGTGCCACAGCTGCACCACGATCTTGCCGCCCTCGGCATGCACGGCGTCGGTCACCTTCTTCCAGCCGTCGAGCTGCTCGGTGCCGTAGAGGCCGGGCACGTCGGCGTAGCCCTGGCCCTGCTGGCTGATGGCGGTGGCCTCGGTGATCAGCAGGCCGGCGCTTGCGCGCTGCGCGTAGTAGGTGGGCGCGAGCGCGGTCGGGATGGCGTTGGGCGAGCGGTTGCGCGTGAGCGGCGCCATCACGATGCGGTTGGCGAGCTTCAGGTCGCCGGCTTGGACGGGGTCGAAAAGGGTGGACATGGCCGAGGCTCTTTGGGAAGTGGAATGGAAAAAGAAGGTGTGAACAGCGAACGCAAGCGCAAGGGTAGGGGCGGGGCCTCAACCCTGCTGCCACGGGGTTGTAGTCTTGGTGCTAGGCGATGCAGCGGTGCAAATGCAATCGGGTGGCATTGCACGGGCGGCCCGCCAAAAGCAAACGGCCGGCGAGGTGCCGGCCGTTGATGGCGAAGCGCGATGGCGCGCTCCGGTGGTGCTTGATTACTTCAACAGGCCTTCGGCCTTCATCGCTTCCTGTACGGCGGGACGCTCGCTCACGCGCGCGCGCCAGGCCTGGATGTTCGCGAAGCCCGCGAGGTCGACGCCGGTGGGCTTGGCCCAGTTGGTCACGGTGAACAGGTAGCCGTCGGCCACGCTGAACTGGTCGCCCATCAGGTACTGCTTGTTCGCGAGTTCGCCGTCGAGCCAGGTGAAGCGCGAAGTGAGCTTGTCGCGGCTGATGGTCTTCGCTTCCTCGGGCATGGCCGGGTTGAACAGCGGGCTGAAGCCCTTGTGGATCTCGGTGCCGATGAAGGTCAGCCACTCCTGCAGGCGGTAGCGCTGCAGGGTGCCGGCGGCGGGCGCGAGGTTCTTGGTGGGCACGAGGTCGGCGATGTATTGCAGGATCGCGGGGCCTTCGCGCAGGCGCGTGCCGTCGTCGAGTTCGAGCATCGGCACGTAACCCAGCGGGTTGATGCCGTAGTAGTCGGTGCCGTCCTGCAGCTTGTGGCTCTTGGTACTGGCGAGCACGGGTTCGAAGGCGAGGCCGGCTTCGTGCATCGCGATGTGCGGCGAGAGCGAGCAGGCGCCCGGCGAGTAGTACAGCTTCATGCGAAAAACTCCAATCGATCGTTGAAATGGTTCTTTGGAACGCACCGGATGCTAGCGGGTTTGGGCGGCGCGGGTTTGTCCTACGGGTGCTTGGGCTCGGTGACTATCGGGGCGTAGCGCACCCTTTTTTATTCTTCGGGCACCGAGGGCTGCGACCCGCGGCAAAGGAGTCACTCGATGTTGAAGTACGCCATCATCTTTGCGGTCATCTCCCTGGTGGCCGGCCTGCTGGGTTTCGGCGGCATCGCGGCGGGCGCCGCGGGCATTGCCAAGGTGCTGTTCGGCCTGTTCCTCATTCTGGCCGTGATCTTCATCGTGCTCGCCGCGCTGGGCGTGGGCGCGGTGAAGAAGGCGCTCGACTGATGCACCGGCACCGGTCGGTGCGCTGGCCGCGCACGCGCTCGCTGCGCCTGCTGCTGCAGAGCCCCGCGCATTGCGTCCTGCGGGTGCTGCTGGTGACGCAGACGCACTGGCAGTTGCCCGAGCACCGTTCGCGCCGAAGGCGCGCCTGAGCCAAGCGAAGAAGGGAAGGGGAGCCACATGCACATCTCGCACATCGAGGCGCAGCTGGACTACGAAGTCGGCGCGCCGGCCCATCTGCTGCTGAACATCGAGGCGGCCCGCGCGGGCGCGCAGGCGGTGATCCGCGAGTCCCTCACGATCGAGCCGGCGGCCGAGGTGCAGGTGTTCTGCGACGAGGCCAGCGGCAACCGCTTCCTGCGCTTCGACGTGGCGCCGGGGCCGCTGAAGATCGCCTACACCGCGACCGTGCAGCGCACCCAGGTCGACGTGCCGCACGACCTGCCCGAAGTGCCCGTCAACGAAGTGCCCGACGAGGTGCTGCACTACATGATGCCGACGCGCTATTGCGAGTCGGACCTGATGGCGCGCTGCGCCTTCCAGCTCTTCGGCGACCTGCCGCCCGGCATCGGCCGCGTGCAGGCGATCGTGGACTGGATCCACGACAGCATCACCTACGAGTCGGGCAGCACCGACTCGACCACCACGGCGCGCGAGGTCTTCGTGCAGCGCGCCGGCGTGTGCCGCGACTTCGCGCACCTGGGCATCACCTTCTGCCGCGCGCTCAACATCCCGGCGCGGCTGGTCGTGGGCTACGTGGCCTTCGAGGAACCGCCGCAGGATTTCCATGCCGTGTTCGAGGCCTGGCTCGGCGGGCGCTGGGTGCTGTTCGACGCCACGCGCATGGCGCCGGTCGACCGCCTCGTGCGCGTGGGCACCGGGCGCGATGCGAAGGACGTGGCCTTCTGCACCATCTTCGGCAGCGTGAGCATGCGCGACAAGCAGATCGTGGTGACCGAGCTGCAGGACCAGAGCGTGGCACCGCCCGTGGAACCGCCGGCCAGCGGCGCGCTCGTGGGCATCGAGAAGCCGGTGCCGGTGGTGGAGCTGGCGACGTCAGCTTGATCTTGAATAGTTTGCTATAAAAAATATAGCAAACTATCGAGTCTTTTAGGGGTCTGGCAGACTTTTAGAGTCCCATGACCAGCTTGCCCCCACAGTGGGCGCGAGCAGGGTGGGCCGATTAAAATCATGGCCCTCCTTTGCGCCGCGCACGCGTCAGTGCGCCCCCTCTCATGCTTTATCCCGAAGAATTCGACGTGATCGTCGTCGGTGGCGGCCATGCCGGCACCGAAGCCGCGCTCGCTGCCGCCCGCATGGGCGCGAAGACGCTGCTGCTGTCCCACAACATCGAGACGCTGGGCCAGATGAGCTGCAACCCCTCGATCGGCGGCATCGGCAAGGGCCACCTGGTGAAGGAGGTCGACGCGCTCGGCGGCGCGATGGCGATCGCCACCGACGAGGCCGGCATCCAGTTCCGCATCCTCAACTCGAGCAAGGGCCCGGCCGTGCGCGCCACGCGTGCACAGGCCGACCGCGTGCTCTACAAGGCGGCGATCCGCCGCCGGCTCGAGAATCAGCCGAACCTGAGCCTGTTCCAGCAGGCGGTCGACGACCTGATGGTCGAGGGCGATCGTGTGGTGGGCGCGGTCACCCAGGTCGGCATCGCCTTCCGAGCGCGCACCGTGGTGTTGACCGCGGGCACCTTCCTCGACGGCCGCATCCACGTCGGCCTCGACAACTACCAGGCCGGCCGCGCGGGCGACCCGCCGGCCGTGAGCCTGTCGGCGCGCCTCAAGGAGCTCAAGCTGCCGCAGGGCCGGCTCAAGACCGGCACGCCGCCGCGGCTCGACGGCCGCAGCATCGACTTCTCGAAGTGCACCGAGCAGCCCGGCGACGGCATGCCCGGTGGGGCAGGGCCGATGCCGGTGTTCAGCTTCCTCGGCAAGGTCGAAATGCATCCGCAACAGATGCCGTGCTGGATCACGCACACCAATGCGCGCACGCACGAGATCATCCGCTCGGGCTTCGACCGCAGCCCGATGTTCACCGGCAAGATCGACGGCGTCGGTCCGCGCTATTGCCCGAGCGTCGAGGACAAGATCAACCGCTTCGCTGACAAGGACAGCCACCAGATCTTCCTCGAGCCCGAGGGCCTGACCACCAACGAGTACTACCCGAACGGCATCTCGACCAGCCTGCCTTTCGACATCCAGTACCAGCTGGTGCGCTCGATGCCCGGGCTGGAGAACGCGCATATCCTGCGTCCCGGCTACGCGATCGAGTACGACTACTTCGATCCGCGCGAACTCAAGAGCAGCTTCGAATCCCGCGCGATCCAGGGGCTGTTCTTCGCCGGGCAGATCAACGGCACCACGGGCTACGAAGAGGCGGCGGCCCAGGGCCTGTTCGCCGGCATCAACGCCGCGCTCCAATGCCGGGGCGAAGACGCCTGGCTGCCGCGTCGCGACGAAGCCTACCTCGGCGTGCTGGTCGACGACCTGATCACCAAGGGCGTGACCGAGCCCTACCGCATGTTCACGAGCCGCGCCGAGTTCCGGCTGCAGCTGCGCGAGGACAACGCCGACATGCGCCTGACCGAAGCAGGGCGCAAGCTGGGCCTGGTCGACGACGTGCGCTGGGATGCTTTCAGCCGCAAGCGCGACGCTGTTTCACGTGAAACAGAGCGGCTCAAGTCGATCTGGGTGAACCCGCGCAACCTGCCGGCGACCGAGTCGGTGCGGGTGCTCGGCAAGGCGATCGAGCACGAATACAACCTCGCCGACCTGCTGCGCCGGCCCGATGTGAACTACCAGACCCTGATGTCGCTGGACGGCGGCAAGTACGGTGCCGAGGCCCCACTCAGCGAGACCGAGATCGAGCAGATCGAAATCTCGGCCAAATATTCGGGCTACATCGAGCGCCAGAACGACGAAGTGGAGCGCGCCGCCCACTTCGAGAGCCTCAAGATGCCGGCCGATTTCGACTATGGCCAGGTCAAGGCCCTGAGTTTCGAGGTGCGCCAGAAGCTCGCGAAGCACAAGCCCGAGACCTTGGGCCTGGCCTCGCGCATCTCGGGCGTGACGCCGGCGGCCATCTCGCTGCTGCTGATCCACCTGCGCAAGGGCGGCCACAAGGCCTTTTCCGCGACCAAGGAAGCAGCCACCGAGCCGCAGTCCGCCGAATGACGGCGACGATCGAACGGCTGCGCGCGGGCGCGGAGACGCTGGGCGTGGCCTTGTCCGAGCGCCAGACCGAGCAGCTCACGGCCTATGGCGCGCTGATGCGCAAGTGGAACAAGGTCTACAACCTCACGGCGCTGCGCGACCCCGACAGCGTGCTGACCCACCACCTGCTCGACAGCCTCGCCGTGATTCCGCCGCTGCAGCGCGAGTGGGCAGGGCAGGGCAAGCTGCTGGACGTGGGATCGGGGGCAGGATTGCCCGGCGTGGTCATCGCGATCCTGCGGCCCGACCTCGACGTCACCTGCCTCGATGCGGTCGCGAAGAAGATGGCTTTCGTGCAGCAGGTGGCCGGCGAGCTGGTGCTGCCGAACCTGCGCGGGCTGCACGCCCGGGTCGAAAAGCTCGAAGGCCGCTTCGACCTGATCAGCTCGCGCGCTTTCGCGTCACTGCCCGATTTCTTCTGGGGCTCCTCGCACCTGCTGGCCGAGGGCGGCAAGTGGCTCGCGATGAAGGGCAAGAATCCGGTCGATGAACTCGCCGGACTGCCCGCTGAAGTCGCAGTGTTTCACGTGGAACAACTGACGGTGCCCGGCCTCGACGCCGAGCGTTGCATCGTCTGGGCGCGAAAACAGGCCTGATCCGTGCCCGGCAAGACGGCGCCGCTCGTCGTCTTGCCAAAAGAAACGCGCGGGCCGCGCAAAACCGGCCGTTCGGCCAATCGCCGCGCCACCTGCCTCGCTTAGACTCGACGGCTCCCCTTTCCCTCTTTCCACGAGGCAATTCCCATGTTCGGCATCGCTGACTACGGCGCGTTCGTCGTCGCCATCATCCTGTTCCTCCTGATTCCCGGCCCGGGCAACCTGGCGCTGATCACGTCGACCAGCAAAGGCGGAATTCGCGGCGGCCTGGCGGCGACCCTGGGTGTGATTGCCGGCGACCAGGTGCTGATGTGGGCCGCGGTGGCGGGCGTGTCGGCCGTGCTGGCCACCTATCCGACCGCCTTCAAGGCGGTGCAGTGGCTCGGCGCTGGCTACCTGGCCTGGCTGGGCTTCAAGATGCTGCGCGCCAAGCCCGGGGCCGCACCCATCCTCAACATCCGCCCGCGCCACTTCATGCGGCAGGCGCTGATGATCACCTTGCTGAACCCCAAGGCGATCGTGTTCTACATGGCCTTCTTCCCGCTGTTCGTCGACCCGGCCCGCCACCAGGGCGTGGTCACCTTCGGTGCGATGGCGGTCACGATTGCGGCGCTGACCTTCCTCTACGGCCTGACCTCCACTCTGCTGACCCACTTCCTGGCCGAGCGCATCCGCGCCAATCCGCGGATCTCGGCCACGCTTGAGAAGCTGGCCGGTGTCTTCCTGATCGCCTTCGGCGTCAAGCTCGCCGCCTCGAACTGATCCTCCTCCATGGCCAAGATTTTCTGCATCGCCAACCAGAAGGGCGGCGTCGGCAAGACCACCACCACCGTCAACCTCGCCGCCGGCCTGGCCAAGGTGGGCCAGCGCGTGCTGATGATCGACCTCGACCCGCAGGGCAATGCCACCATGGGTTCGGGCATCGACAAACGCCAGCTCGAGACCACGGTGTACGACGTGCTGCTCGAGTCGGCTTCGGTGGCCGAGGCGCGGGTCAAGGCCGACAAGCTGGCGGAGGGCGGCTACGCCTACGACGTGCTGGGCGCCAACCGCGAGCTGGCTGGTGCCGAGGTCGAGATGGTCGCGCTCGACCGCCGCGAGAAACGCCTGCGCACCGCGCTGGCCGCGGTCGGTGCCGAGTACGACTTCGTGCTGATCGACTGCCCGCCGAGCCTGAGCCTGCTGACGCTCAACGGCCTGTGCGCGGCGCATGGCGTGATCGTGCCGATGCAGTGCGAGTACTTCGCGCTCGAAGGCCTGACCGACCTGGTCAACACCATCAAGCAGGTGCACGCCAACCTCAACAAGAACCTGCAGATCATCGGCCTGCTGCGCGTGATGTTCGATCCGCGCATCACGCTGCAGCAGCAGGTCAGCGAGCAGCTCAAGGCGCACTTCGGCGACAAGGTGTTCGACACCGTGATCCCGCGCAACGTGCGGCTGGCCGAGGCGCCGAGCTATGGACTGCCGGGCGTGGTCTTCGATCCGGCCGCGCGCGGCAGCCAGGCCTTCATCGCCTTCGCCGAAGAGCTGATCGCCAAGATGCCGCCCGCGAGCGCCTTCGCTTCGGGCGCGGTGGCGCCCAGCACGCCGCCGGCACCGGGCCGCACCTCGCCCGACCTGCCGATTCCCGAAGACGTGCTGGCGCCGGCGGGCGAGCCTAAGTCCAGCAGCGAAAACAACGTCTGACCCCTATCCAGTCTCTATAGTTAGCTATAAAAATAATAGCAAATGAGTGTTGAACCCCGCGTCCTCCTGCTGCCTGGCTGGCAGAACAGCGGCCCCGGCCACTGGCAGACCCTCTGGGAAGAAAAGCACCACGACCACCGCGTGGAACAGCATGAATGGATGCGGCCGCTGCGCGGCGACTGGTCGGCGCGGCTCGAGGAGGAAGTGCTGGCTTCGCCTGGCGAGGTGGTCTTCGCCGCCCACAGCCTGGGCTGCATCCTGGTGGCGGCCTGGGCCGCTCATTCGCGCAACACCGCGCGGGTACGCGGCGCGCTGCTGGTCGCGCCCGGCGACCTCGAGCGCGAGGACGTGCGCCAGATGATCCCGGGCTGGGCGCCGATCGTGCGCCAGCCGCTGCCTTTTCCTGCCGTGCTGATCGCGGCCAACGACGACCCGTATTGCGAGGCCGCCCGCTCGCGCCAGATGGCGAGCGACTGGGGCGCGCGCTTCGTCGACGCGGGCGCGCGCGGCCACCTGAACGCCGAATCCGGCCTGGGCGACTGGCCCGAGGGCCGGCAACTCCTGAACGACGTGTCGAAAGAAAAGAACTGATGGCGACCAAGAAACCCAAGGGCCTGGGCCGCGGCCTCGAAGCGCTGCTCGGCCCGACGGCCGCCCCTTCCAGCGACAACGCCGGCGACGGCAGCTCCGGCGAGAACGGCGCGCCGCAGAACCCCAACAGCCTGCGGCTCGACCAGATGGTGGCCGGCGTCTACCAGCCGCGCACCCGCATGGACGAGGGCGCGCTCTACGAGCTGGCCGAGAGCATCAAGGCGCAGGGGATCATGCAGCCGATCCTGGTGCGCCGGCTCGACGAAGCCTCGGCCGCGGCCAAGAACGCCGAGTTCGAAATCATCGCGGGCGAACGCCGCTTCCGCGCCGCCAGGCTGGCCGGCCTCGAGAGCGTGCCGGTGCTGGTGCGCGACGTGCCCAACGAGGCCGCCGCGGCGATGTCGCTGATCGAGAACATCCAGCGCGAGGACCTGAACCCGCTCGAAGAGGCCCAGGGCCTGCAGCGCCTGGTCAGCGAGTTCGGCCTCACGCACGAGGCGGCCGCCCAGGCCGTGGGCCGCTCGCGCAGCGCCGCCAGCAACCTGCTGCGCCTGCTCAACCTGGCCGAGCCCGCGCAGGCGATGCTGATGGCCGGCGACATCGACATGGGCCACGCACGCGCGCTGCTGTCGCTGGACCGCGGCACCCAGATCACGGCGGCGAACCAGATCGCCGCCAAGAAGATGTCGGTGCGCGAGGCCGAGGCGCTGGTGAAGAAGCTCGCGGCCGAATTCAGCCTCACGGCCACGCCGCGGCGCAGCGGCCAGACCGGCGAGAAATCGCGCGACCTCGAACGGGTCGAGGAAGAACTGGCCGACCTGCTGACCGCCGAGGTCGAGGTGCGGATCAAGAAGCGCAACAAGCGCGGCGGCAAGATCGAGGAGAGCGGCGAGCTCGCGATCCACTTCGGCTCGATCGATGCGCTCAACGGACTGATCGAGCGGATCCGCCGAACGGCCTAAGCCGCTTCGCGGCGTCCTCCGACGTCCGCTTGATTGTTCCAGTCATCCATTGCGCGTATCCTCGCCGCAGCTTTTTTCCACCCGATCTCGCCAGAGGGAGCTCTCCATGAAGTTCATCACCACCCGTTTCCCGTTCGCGGCCGTGGCCGTGGGCGCGCTGCTGCTTACGGGCTGCGCCACCACCGACATGCAGATGGGCAGCCAGTCGGCCAAGACCATGGCCACCGGCAGCGCCGCCGGCGGCGCCACCTCGGGCGAGAGCAGCCAGCTCGAGCGCTGCGAATCGCCGCTGGGCACCGTCTCGCTGATCGAGAACGTCAACGCGGGCTGGTACACCATCCTCACGGGCGAATACCGCCTGCCGCCTACTGCAAACCTGTTGCGTTTGCTGGTGCAGCAGTCGAACTGCTTCGTGGTGGTCGAGCGCGGCGCGGCCGGCATGAACGCGATGACGCGCGAACGCGCACTGCAGCAGTCGGGCGAGATGCGCGGCGGCAGCAACTTCGGTCGCGGCCAGATGGTGGCGTCGGACTACGGCCTGTCGCCCGAGATCGTGTTCAGCAACAGCGATGCGGGCGGCCTCGGCGGCTCGCTCGGCGGCCTGGTGGGCGGCAACCGCGGCCGCGCGCTGGCCGCGATCGGCGGCAGCATGCAGACCAAGGAAGCCTCGGCGCTGCTGACGCTGATCGACAACCGCTCGGGCGTGCAGGTCGCGGCCTCCGAAGGCAGCGCCTCCAAGACCGACTTCGGTGCCTTCGGCTCCATCGTCGGCCGCAGCGCCGGCGGCGGCCTCGGCGGCTACACCAACACCGCGCAGGGCAAGGTGATCGCGGCGGCCTTCATGGACGCCTTCAACCAGATGGTCCGTTCGCTGCGCAACTACAAGGCGCAGACGGTGCGCGGCCAGGGCCTCGGTGGCGGTGGCCGCCTCGGCGTGGATGGCGGCGCGGCACCGTCGCAGACCTACGTGCCGGCCGAGCAGCCGCAGCAGCCGGCGCGCCGCCGCAAGTAATCGAGCGCGGGGCCTTCGGGGCCCGCCCAGCAAAAAACCCGGGGCTCCTCGCGAAGCCGCCGGGTTTTTTTCGCCCGATGCGCAGCGTGCGCTCAGAGCTGGAAGATCTTGCCCGGGTTCATGATGTTCTTCGGATCGAGCGCGCGCTTGATCGTGCGCATCATGTCGATCGCGCCGGCACCGGCCTCGGTCACCAGGAAGTCCATCTTGTGCAGGCCCACGCCGTGCTCGCCGGTGCAGGTGCCCTCGAGCGCGAGCGCGCGGCTCACCAGCGCGTGGTTGAGTGCCTCGGCCTTCACGCGCTCCTCGGGCACGTTGGGATCGAGCAGGTAGCCGAAGTGGAAGTTGCCGTCGCCCACGTGGCCGACCAGGAAGTAGGGGATGCCGCTGGCATCGGCCTCGGCCACCGAGTCGAGCAGGCAGTCGGCCAGGCGCGAGATCGGCACGCAGGTGTCGGTCGAGATCACGCGGCAGCCCGGGCGCGACTGCACCGCGGCGAAGTAGCTGTTGTGCCGCGCGGTCCACAGGCGCGTGCGTTCTTCCGGCGTGCTGGCCCATTCGAAGGCATTGCCGCCGTGGCCGCTCGCGAGTTCCTGCACCGTCTCGGCCTGCTCCTTCACGCCCGCGGGCGAGCCGTGGAACTCCATCAGCAGCATCGGTTCCTCGCGCAGGTTCAGCTTGGCGTAGGCATTCACCATGCGCACCGTGTTCACGTCGATCAGCTCCACGCGCGCGATCGGCACGCCGAGCTGGATGGTCTCGATGGTGGTGCGCACGGCCGCCTCGATGCTCGGGAACGAGCAGATCGCGGCCGACACCGCCTCGGGCAGCGGATAGATGCGCAGCGTGATCTCGGTGACCACGCCCAGCGTGCCTTCGCTGCCCACCATCAGGCGCGTGAGGTCGTAGCCGGCCGAGGACTTCTTGGCGCGCGTGCCGGTGCGGATCGTGTCGCCGGCGGCCGTCACCACCTCGAGCGCCAGCACGTTCTCGCGCATCGTGCCGTAGCGCACCGCGTTCGTGCCGCTGGCGCGCGTGGCCGTCATGCCGCCGATCGAGGCGTCGGCGCCCGGGTCGATCGGGAAGAACAGGCCGGTGCTCTTGATCTCCTCGTTGAGCTGCTTGCGCGTGACGCCCGGTTGCACCGTGACCGTGAGGTCGTCGGCATTGACCGACAGCACGCGGTTCATGCGCGACACGTCGATGCTGATGCCGCCCTGCACCGCGAGCAGGTGGCCTTCGAGCGAGGAGCCCACGCCGAAGGGGATGACGGGCACGCTGTACTCGCTCGCGAGCTTCACGGCATCGGCCACGTCCTGCGTGCTCTCGGCGAACACCACGGCCGAGGGCGGCGGCGCATCGAACGAGGACTCGTCGCGCCCGTGCTGCGTGCGCACCGCGAGCGCCGTGGAACAGCGTTCGCCGAAGCGTGCCTTGAGCGCATCGATCAGCACTGCCGGCACCTCGCGCAGATGAAGCTCCGGCAGCAGATGCGAGGTCGAGGTCGGGGCGTTCATCGGAGGTCTCCTGGCTGTGGAAGAGGGGGAAAAGAGGGGCGGGGGCGAACGGACCATTCTACGAAGCGGGGCGCGAATCGGCATCGGGCCGATCCCCGTACGGCAGTCGGCCGAGGGGGTTAAGCGGCTGAGCCTCGAACGCCGATGCCGCAAAATCCTCCTCCCGCTTTTCTCTGCGGCCCGCGATGCACGGGCCGCGTGTCGCGATGACCATCGATCCCACGACCCTGCAGGCACTGGCCGCCTTTCCGGCCCAGCTCGAAGCCCACTACGCCGCGATCCCCGCCGCTTCGCGCGACTTCGCGCCGGCCTCGTGGGAGGGCGTGCCGAGCGAGCCCTTCACGCCGCTGCAGCAGGTCTGCCATGTGCGCGACATCGAGGTCGAGGGCTACCACCTGCGCTTTCGCCGCACGCTCGACGAAGAGGGCCCGGTGCTGGCCTCGATCGACAGCGAGGCCGTGAACGCGCAGCGCCCCTACGGCGCGGCCGATGCCGAGCGCGCGCTGGTCGAGTTCCGCGCCGCGCGCGCCCACACGCTGGCGCTGCTGGGCACGCTCGATGCCGCGCAGTTCGCGCGCACCGCGGTGTTCGAAGGCTATGGTCCGCTCACGCTGCGCAGCCTGGTGCACTATCTGTGCAGCCACGACCAGCAGCACCTCGCGGGCCTGCAATGGCTGCGCGGCAAGATCGAGGCGCAGACCGCCTCCACCCCCTCGGCATAGGAACGACACACCATGGGCAACCGACTCTCGCAGATCGCCACGCGCACCGGCGACGACGGCACCACCGGCCTCGGCGACAACACGCGCGTGCCCAAGGACCACCTGCGCGTGCACGCCATGGGCGACGTCGACGAGCTCAACTCGCACATCGGCCTGCTGCTGTGCGAGCCGCTGCCCGAGGCAGTGCGCGAGCTGCTGGTGGACGTGCAGCACCAGCTGTTCAACCTCGGCGGCGAGCTCTCGATGCCCGGCTATGCGCTGCTCAAGCCCGAGGCCCTGCTGCAGCTCGACAACGCGCTGGCCGACCACAACGCCACGCTGCCGCGGCTGGCCGAATTCATCCTGCCGGCCGGCACCCGCGGTGCGGCGCAGGCCCATGTGTGCCGCACCATCGCGCGCCGCGCGGAACGGGCCGTGGTCGCGCTCGGCGCCACGGCCACGCTCAACGACACGCTGCGCCAGTACCTCAACCGCCTGAGCGACCTGCTGTTCGTGCTCGCGCGCGTGCTCAACCGCGTCGATGGCGGCGACGACGTCTACTGGAAGAGCGAGCGCATGGCGCGCGCCGCGGCCGCGGGCGACGAGCCCGCGTGACGATGAACCCGACGTTTCGAGGAGATCCCCGATGACCCTTCGTCCTCACTTCCGCTTTGTGGCCGCCGCGTC
>NZ_JBZAYE010000579.1:0-4642 GCF_058244205.1 Variovorax sp. 20P10.2.4 | reverse complement strand
CGCATCGAGCGCGCCCTGCACCCAGTACCAGCGGCGCTGCTCGAGCGGCGCATCGGTCTTCAGCTCGATCGCGCCATCGGCGCCGCCCACGCGCAGGCGCAGGCCCTCGCGCGACAGCTGCAGCGCCCAGCCGCGGCCGCTGTCCTCGCACCAGCGCGCGAGCACGGTCTGCGGGGTGGCCAGCAGCCGCGTCGGCCAGACGTAGCAGCCGAACGAGAACGCACCCTCGGGCGCGAAGCGCGCATCGGCGGGCACCGACATGAAGGAGCCGCAGGGCGCCTCGTGGAACGCGACCGCATGCACGCCGTCGATCGGCGACGTGAGCTCGCGGTACTTGATGCCGGGCCCGGTGGCGTCGGCATCGGCGCAGCGCACGCGCACGAACTTCACGTCGGCCTGCTGCCTGGCTTCGCTGCTGAGGTGGAATCGGATGCGTTCGCCGGCGCGCACGCTGAGGGTGTCGGGGTAGCCGACGAAGGCATTGGTGTCGATGGGGGCGCTCATGGTCGTCTCGCGGTGTTCTTCTTCAATCCAGCTTCAGCTCGGTGCCGGTCAGCGCCTTCCAGCGCAGGCCGAACACATGCCACTCGGCGTCGTCGAGCGACTCGAACACCACGTCGTGGAACACCTTGACCTTCTGGCCGCGCTCGTCGGGCATCTGCGCCAGCGCCCAGCGGCGGCCCGGCTCGACCATCACCAGCAGATAGCGGCCGGGGAAGGCGCCCCAGCGCATGCGATGCAGGAGCTTCTTCAGTTCCTCGCTGTGCGGGCCGCGGATGCAGCCGCGGAATTCGCGCGCGAGGTCGGTGCGCTTGGGGTCGAGTACGTAGCGCGCCGCGTTCGGGTCGCTGGTGTGGTCCATCATGGGGTGGGAGGCTTTCTGCCGGTCGGTGGCGGCTGGTTGCGCAGCGCGAGCAGTTCTTCGGCGCGCGCGGGATTGGCATCGATCTCCCCGAGCACGCGCACGAAGTCGCGTCCGCCCTCGATCAGGTCCTGCTCGATGGCGTGGCGCACCAGCGCGGTGTCGCGCTGCTGCAGGCCGCGCAGCACGTTCACGTGCTGGTGCTCGGCGTCGTAGGTCGGATGGCCGTGGGGATAGAGGAAGTTCATCATCGGCCCCACCTGCACCCAGATGCGGTCCAGCAGCTCGGTGAGCTGCGGCATGCCCGAGTGGCGGTAGATGCCGAAGTGGAAGTCGAAGTTGTGCTGCAGGGCGGCGCGGTAGTCCTTGGTCTTCTCCGCGCGCACCAGCAGCCGGTGGCTCTCGGTGAGCTGCTTGAGGGTGGCGTTGTCGAGCAGCGGCACGGCGCGCTCGGCCGCCAGCGGCTCGAGCGCGAGGCGGATGTCGCGCAGCTCGAGGTACTCGGCCAGCGAGAGCTGGCGCACGCGGATGAAGTAGCCCTCCTTCATCTCGAGCGCGCGGTCGCGCACGAGCTGGATCAGGGCCTCTCGCACCGGCGTCTCGCTGGTGCCCATGGTCTTGGCCAGCTCGCGGATCTTCAGGCGCTGGCCCGGCTGGAAGGTGGCCGACATCAGCTGCTCGCGCAGGTGCTCGTAGATCTGGCTCGCCAGATTGGTGCGTTCGACCACGTTGATGACCGGGGTTGCCATGGGCTTCTCTCTCCTTGATTGCGTGTGTGCCGGGAATCGCGCGGCGGCGTATTGTGGCCCTGCCGTGGCCCCGCGAGCGGCACTCACGCGATCGGGATCAGCGTCCCAGCCAGGCGATCCAGCGGTCGCGCAGCATCTGGCGGTTGTTGCCGATCCACTCGTAGTCGGCCACGATCAGCTTGTCGAAGTTCTCGGCCGAGGTCGCGAGCATGGCGCGGCGCTCGGGCGGGAACAGGCTCGCGGTCTTGCCGTTGCCGGTGTCGTAGTTGACGGCATTGACGAAGTTCACGTGCTGCTCGGGCGCCGAGGCATAGAAGAAGTCCAGATAGGCCATGGCCGCCTTCGGGTGCGGCGCGCCCTTGGGGATCGACATGTAGCCGACGTCGCGCACGGCGCCGTCCCACGACACGGCGATCGGCACCTTGGCGTTCATCAGCGAGATCAGGCGGCCCGAGTAGCCCATGCTCATGACCACCTCCTTGTTGCGCATGATCTGCTGTAGCTGGTCGCCGCTCTTCCACCAGACGGCGACGTTGGGACGCAGCTTGTCGAGCTTCTTGTAGGCGCGATCGAGGTCGAGCGGGAACAGCTTGTCGGGCGCGACGCCGTCGGCCAGCAGCGCCGCCACCGGCACCCACCATTCGCGGTCGCCGGTGTCGGGCAGGCCGCGCGGGCCGGGGAACTTGGCCGTGTCCCAGAAGTCGGCCCAGGTCTTGGGCACGTTGGCGCCCTTGAAGGCCTCGGTGCTGTAGCCGATCTGCATGCCGCCCACGGTGCGCATCACGCCGTAGGTGGTGCAGGCGCCCTTGACGCCGTTGGCGGTGACGTTGGGCAGCTTGCTGCAGTCTATGGCCTGCAGCAGTTCCTTCTTCTGCACCAGGTCGGGCGGGGTGGCGGTCACGATGTCGAACTCCATGCCGCCGCTGCGCGACATGGCCTGCACCTTGGCCCACTGGTCGGGCACCTCGATCGCGGCGGGCACCACCTCCACGCCCTTGGCCTTGGAGAACGGGGTGTAGAAGTACTGCACCAGCGTCTTCTCCATCAGGCCGCCGGTGGTGGCGATCACGAGCTCCTTCTCGAGCCCCTGCGCCGAGGCGCCGGTGAACGCCGCGCAGGCGAGCAGCGCGAGGGCGGCACCCTTGCTTCGAGCCAGACATTTCATCATCGCGAACTCCTTGTGAGTGAGGACCAGGAAAAAACGGGGGACGTGCTCATTCGGCGCGGCGCCGGCGCTCGAGCACGCGCAGCAGCGCCACGGCGATCAGCACCGCGATCGACAGCAGCGTGAGCAGCGTGGCGATGGCCGGGATCACGGGCGTGAGGTTCTGCTCGATGTCCTCGAACATGCGCCGCGGCAAGGTGCGCTGGCGCACGCTCGAGACGAAGAACGAGACCACGGGCTCGTCGAAGGAAATGATGAAGGCGAACAGCGCGCCGCTCAGCAGGCCCGGCACGATCAGCGGCAAGGTCACGTGGAAGAAGGCGCGCGCGCGGCTCGCGCCGCAGCTCATGGCGGCCGACTCGAGGTCGGGGTCGACGCGCGACAGCGCGGCCGAGACCGTGAACACCACGAAGGGCAGCGCCAGCACCGTGTGCGCCGCCACGAAGCCGGCCAGCGAACCGACCACGCCCAGGCGCTGGTAGAACAGGTAGCAGGCCACCGCCACCGCGATGTGCGGCGCGATCACCGGGCCGATCACCATCAGCTGCGTGGCCGAGCGGAAGCGCTCGGTGCCGCGCACGATGGCATACGACACCATGGTGCCGATGACCACCGAGCAGACCATGGTCAGCGCGGCCACCTGCAGGCTCAGCAGCGCCGCCTTCTGCCACTGCGGATCGCCGAAGAACTCCTGGTACCAGTGCAGCGTGAAGCCGCTGGGCGGGAACTCGAGGAAGTCGGCCGGGCTGAACGACATCGGCACGATGATCAGCGTGGGCACCATGATGAACAGCACCACCAGCCAGACGTAGGCGCGCAGCGAGAAAGCGCCCAGGTCGAAAGGCGCGCGGTGGCGCACGGTGTTCTCGTTCTTGCTCATGCCCCGCCTCCGATCAGCCGGTTGAAGCTCACGGCCTTGTTGAAGACCATGGTCAGCGTGGCCACCACCACCATCAGCACGCCGATCAGCGCGGCCGCGAAGGGCCAGTCGAGCATCTCGCGCACCTGCTGCGAGACCAGCGTGGCGATCATCAGCTCCTGCGGGCTGCCGACCAGCGCCGGCGTGACGAAGAAGCCCAGCGCCGAGAGGAACACCATCAGGCAGCCGCTCCACACGCCCGCGCGGCTCATCGGCAGCAGCACCTCGAAGAAGGCGCGCCGGCGGTTGGCGCCGAGCATGGCGGCCGCGCGCATGTAGTCGTCGGGGATGTTCTTGAGCGCCGAGTAGATCGGCAGGATCAAAAAGGGCAGCAGCACGTGCGCCATCGCGAGCACCACCGCACCCTCGGTGTAGAGCAGCTTCACGGGCTCGCCCGTGAGGCCCAGCCACTGCAGCGCGTTGTTGACGATGCCGTCGCGGCGCAGCAGCACGATCCAGGCCGCCGTGCGCACCAGCACGCTGGACCACAGCGGCAGCAGCACGCAGGCCGTGAGCAGCGCGGCCACGGCGCCCTTCACGCGCGTCATCATGTAGGCGATGGGAAAGCCCAGCACCAGCGCCAGCACGGTGGTCAGCAGGCTGATCCAGCCGGTGCGCAGCATCACGCGCACATAGACCGGGTTGTCGAACACCCGCGCGTAGTTCGCGAGCGTGGGATGCGGCTCGAGCACGCTGAGCGACAGCAGGCTCAGCAGCGGATAGACGAACACCAGCAGCAGCAGCGCGAAGAAGGGCGCGAGCAGCACGGCCGAGGCCGCCACGCTGAGCTGCCGGCCGCCGAGCCACAGGCGCGAGAACGCCGAGGGCGAGGCCGCGATGGCGGGCACGGTCGCCGTGCTCATGCCGCGGCCACCTCTTCGCCATAGATGCGCAGCGCATCGGCCGGCCACAGCAGGCCCACGCGGTCGCCGGCCGCGAGCGCGACG
>NZ_JBZAYE010000578.1:0-4650 GCF_058244205.1 Variovorax sp. 20P10.2.4 | reverse complement strand
GGCGTGGTGCTGCTGCTGGCCATGCTGGTGCTGGCCCTGCTCGCGCCGCTGCTCTATCCGGGCGATCCGCTCGACATGGTCGCGCAGCCGCTGCTGTGGCCCGGCCAGGACGCGGCCTATCCGCTGGGCAGCGATTCGCTCGGGCGCGATGTGGCCGCCGGCATCGCGCACGGCGCGCGCATCTCGCTCGCGGTGGGCGTGGTCGCGGCCGTGCTGAGCCTCGCGATCGGCATCCTCGTGGGCGCCACCGCGGGCTACTTCGGCGGCCGGGTCGACGACGTTCTGGTGCGCATCACCGAGCTGTTCCAGACCATGCCCTCGTTCCTGTTCGTGATCGTGGTGGTGGCGATCGGCCAGCCCTCGGTGCCGGTGATCGTGTTCGCGATCGGCCTGGCCTCCTGGCCCGTGATCGCGCGGCTGGTGCGCGCCGAGTTCCGCGCGCTGCGCGAGACCGAGTTCGTGCTCGCCGCGCGCAGCCAGGGCTTCGGCCATGCGCGCATCATCTTCCAGGAGATGCTGCCGAACGCGCTGCCGCCGGTCATCGTCACCACCTCGGTGCTGGTGGCCAGCGCGATCCTGATCGAGTCGGCGCTGTCCTTCCTCGGCATGGGCGACCCCAATGCGGTGTCGTGGGGCAGCATGATCGGCCAGGGCCGCGAGCTGCTGCGCACCGCCTGGTACCTCACGGCGCTGCCGGGCGCGGCCATCGTCTTCACCGTGCTGGCGCTCAACCTCGTGGGCGACGGCCTCAACGATGCCTTCAACCCGCGTTTGAGGGGCCGTTGAGATGACGCTCGAACCCGTGACGATCGCGCCGCCGCTGCTGGACGTGCGCGGCCTGGATGTCTTCTTCCATGGCTCGAACGGCCCGATCCAGGCCGTGCGCGGGCTGGACCTGACCTTGCAGCGCGGCGAGACGCTGGCGCTGGTCGGCGAATCGGGCTGCGGCAAGTCGACCACCGCGCTGGCGCTGCTGCGCCTGCTCGCGCCCGGCACCGCGCTGCGCGGCAGCATCCATTTCGACGGGCGCGACATCCTCGCGCTGTCGCCGGCCGCGCTGCGCGAGGTGCGCGGGCGCGAGATCGCGATGATCTTCCAGGAGCCGATGACCTCGCTGAACCCGGTACACACCATCGGCGCGCAGATCGAGGAGACGCTGCGCCGCCACGAGAAGCTCTCGGCCGCCGCGGCGCGTCGGCGCGCCATCGAGCTGCTCGACCTGGTTCGCATCCCCGAGCCGCAGCGGCGCATCGACGACCATCCGCACAACCTCTCGGGCGGCCAGCGCCAGCGCGTGATGATCGCGATGGCCGTGGCCTGCAAGCCGCGCCTGCTGGTGGCCGACGAGCCGACCACCGCGCTCGACGTGACCATCCAGGCGCAGATCCTCGAGCTGCTCGACGGCCTGCGCCGCGAGCTCGACATGGCGCTGCTGCTGATCACCCACGACCTGGGCCTGGTGGCCCAGTGGGCCGACCGCGTGGCAGTGATGTACGGCGGCGAGAAGGTCGAGGAGGCGCCGACCTCGAAGCTCTTCGCCGCCCCGTCGCATGCCTACACCCGCGGCCTGCTCGGCGCCTCGCTGCATGCCGGCAGCGCGTTGCACTACGCGGATGCGCGCCTGGCCGAGATCCAGACCCGGCTCGACCCCGTCACCGGCGTGCGCGACTTCGCGCTGCACGTGCCGCAGCCGAACACGAAGGTGCGTGCCTTGCCCGTGCGCGCCGCGGCCGGCGAGCCGCTGCTGTCGGTACAGGACCTGCGCACCGACTACCCGACGCGCGGCGGCGGCGTGCTGCATGCGGTTGACGGCGTGTCCTTCGACATCCGCGCGGGCGAGACCGTGGGCCTGGTCGGCGAATCGGGCTGCGGCAAGTCCACGCTCTCGCGCACGCTGTTGCGGCTGGTGGACCCGGCGGGCGGGCGCATCGTGTTCGACGGCACCGACATCGCCTCGCTGTCCGAGAAAGCACTCAAGCCCTGGCGGCGGCGCGTGCAGATGGTGTTCCAGGACCCCTATGCGTCGCTGAACCCGCGGCGCAGCGTGTTCGACATCCTCGAGTCGGTGCTCAAGGTGCACGGCGTGGACGACCGCGCTGAGCGCCGCAACCGCATCGCCGCCATCCTCGAACGCGTGGGCCTGCCGGCCGACGCGGCACGACGCTTTCCCAACGAGTTCTCGGGCGGGCAGCGACAGCGTATCGGCATCGCGCGCGCTCTCGTGCTGCGGCCGTCGCTGGTGGTGCTCGACGAACCGGTGTCGGCGCTCGACGTGTCGGTGCAGGCGCAGATCCTGAACCTGCTGGTGGAGCTGAAGGAGGACTTCGGGCTCTCCTACATGTTCATCTCGCACGATCTGTCGGTGGTGCGGTATATCGCGGATCGGGTGATGGTGATGAACAAGGGGAAGATCGTGGAGACGGGGGGGTATCAGGATATTTGGGATCGGCCGCAGCATGCGTATACGCGGAGTTTGATTGCGGCTGTGCCGGGGGCGGAGCAGAGGAAGGCTGCTTAGTTTCTTGGGGTGCGTTGTCTTTCCTTAGGCTGTCGGCCGGGTCCCGCCCCGGCGGGCGGCTCACTTTCTTTGTCTCGCCAAAGAAAGTAAGCAAAGAAAGGCGACCCCACTGTCTGCGACCCTTCGCTTCGCTACGGGCAACCTGCGGTGCTCGCGTTTCGCGGGGTCTCGCAGAACTCGCTTCGCTCAAACAGCTGCGAGCCCTTATCCGCGAAACGCTGCGCTCCTCGGCGCAGCCAGAGGGGAGTAGTTCGGGCCATCGCTGCGCTCGGCCCGGCAGATCCAACGGGCCTTCGCTTCGCTCGGCCTCAGTGAAAGATCCAGGGCCTACGCATACGCACACCCCACACAAGGACGCGCCACGGCGCGTTGACCCTGATCCCCTCTGGCTGTGCCGAGGAGCGCAGGCGTAGGCGGGATAAGGGCCGCAGCTGTCTGAGCGGAACGCAGTGGAGCGAGTTCTGCGGACCCCCGCCGTAGCCGAGCACCGCAGGTTGCCCGTAGCGAAGCGGAGGGACACAGACAGTGGGGTCGCCTTTTCTTTGGTTACTTTCTTTTGGCGAAGCAAAAGAAAGTGACTCGCCCGCCGGGGCGAGACCCGGCCAACAGCCTAAAAAAAAAGAACTATTTCTTAGCCTCATCAACGTAGACATCCGCCAAATTCGACTCCACCCCATCCGCAGTCAACGAATGGTCATGCACCCGCTGATTAGCAATGGTGATGAACACCGGCTGATAGAGATTCAAATCCGGCACATCCCGCGCCACCGTCTCCTGAAACTCCCTGAACAGCTTCAACCGCCGCGCAGGATCGTTCTCCACCGCCGCATCCTCGAGCAGCTTGTCCACCACAGGACTCTGATAGTGCGTGCCATTCGAGAACGGCACCCCCTTGATGAAGTTCTTCGACCAGTAAAGCCGCTGCACCCCCACGGTCGGATCGAACAGGTTGCTCGCCCCGTTGTGCGTGAACGCGAAATCGCGGTCCGTGTAGATGCGCTTGATGAAGGCGCTCGGGTCCTGTGCACGCACCGTCACCGCGATGCCGATGCGCGCCAGGGTCGAGCGCAGGTAGTCGGCCAGGCGCGGACCGTCGGCGCCGATCGGGTTGAAGTCCAGCGGCACGCTGAAGCGCACGCCGCCGGCCTTGCGCGGATAGCCGGCCTCGTCGAGCAGGGCGTTGGCCTTCTTGAGGTCGAAGGCATAGGGCGAGGGCGCGGGATCGTGGAAGGCCTTGAGGCCGGGCGCGATCGGCGAATAGCTGACCTGGCCGTAGCCGTAGTTCACCACCTTCACGATCACGCCGCGGTCGACGGCATGGGCCACGGCCTGGCGCACCTTCTCGTTCTTGAAGTACTCGTTGTCGAGGTTGAACTCGAGCCGGGTCACGTTCGACGAGTAGCTGTTGCCCTTGGTCTCGAAGCGCAGCGCGGGCACCTTCTTGAGCCGCTCGAGATCGGCCAGCGGCACCGGCGTGCGGTAGCCGAGGTCGACGGTGCCGGTCTCGAAGGCCACGGCGGCTGCCGCCGGGTCGGTCACGAAGCGCACGATCAGCTGGTCGATGAAGGGCTTGGGCTTGTCCCAGTACTCGGGATTGCGCTCGTACACGATGTGGCTGCCGCGCACCCACTCCTTGAACCTGAACGGGCCGGTGCCGATCGGCGCGTTGTTGTTCGGGTTGTTCGCGGGGTCGGTGCCCTCGTAGACGTGCTTGGGCACGATCGGCGTCTCGGTCGCGACCAGCGCGCGGATCAGGTAGGGCGCGGGCTTCGACAGCCGCAGGATCGCGGTGTACTTGTCGGGCGTGTCGATGGCCGTGAGGTTGGCAAAAGTGTTGCGGCCGCGCGGATGGATCTTCTTCAGCAGCTCGATCGAGTAGGCGACGTCGGCCGAGGTGAAGTCCTTGCCGTCGTGCCACTTCACGCCCTGGCGCAGCGTGAAGGTGTAGGTCAGGCCGTCGGGGCTGATGACCCACTTGGTCGCGAGCTGCGGCTGCGGATTGACGTCGTAGTCGTACTTGAGCAGGCCCTCGGTGACCTTGGCGCTGACGCTGAGGATCGGCGTGGCGACATTGCCGATGGTGACGAGCGCGGTCGGCTCGCTGGTCGACAGCAGGGTCAGGGTGCCGCTGT
>NZ_JBZAYE010000577.1:0-4655 GCF_058244205.1 Variovorax sp. 20P10.2.4 | reverse complement strand
CGCCCTCGAGCGTCGCGCGCGAGCTGGGCATCTCGCTGCGCCAGGTGCACGTGCTGTTCGAGCCCACCGGCCGTTCGTTCGCGCGCACGCTCACGGCGCTGCGGCTCGCCGATGCCTCGCGGCTGCTGGGCGCGGCGCCAGGCCGCTCGATCACCGACATCGCCTACCTCTGCGGCTTCGACAGCCTCGCGACCTTCTACCGCGCCTTCCGCGCCGCCTATGCCATGACGCCGCGCGACGCGCGGGCGCTGGCAGACGGCCCCTGATCGTTTCACCGCGGGTCGCCTGCGCGCAATGAGAAGACGCGACGGCCGCGCGCGCCAATCATCGCGGCCATGTACCTGCATCCCCTCACGGCCGGCCTTCCGATGGCGGAACGGGAATGGCTGACCCGCCACAGCGAGCTGCGCTACTTCCGGCGCAACGAGACCGTGCTCGAGGCCGGCGAGGACACCGACCGCGTCTACTGCGTGGCGAGCGGGCTGCTGCGCGTGGTGGCGCGCGGCCGCACGCCGGGCGCCGACTTCACGAGCGAGTTCATCCGCGCCGACGACTTCTTCCTCGACCTCGGGCTGCCGGAGGACCGCTACCGCTCGACGCAGGCGCTGGTCGCGGCGCTGCCCTCGTCGGTGCACCTGGTGTCGGTGGCCGCGCTGCGCGAGCTGTGCGCGCGCCGTCCCGAGATCGCGCTGCGCCTGCTGGGCCTGGTGGCGAAGCGGCTGGCCCTGCTGCGCGGACGGCTGCGGCGCGTCTCCACGCTGTCCTCGGGCGCGCTGGTGGGCCACGTGCTGCACCAGCTCACGCAGCTGGCGCCGGTGCACGCGGGCGGCTTCGACAAGCGCATCTCGCAGTCGATGATCGCCTCGTACTCGGGGCTGTCGCGCGAGGTGGTCAACAAGACCATGCGCGCCATGGAGCAGCGCGGCCTGCTGCGGCGCGATGCGCAGGCCGTGCACGTGCCCGAGGATTTCGCGCTGACGGATTTCGGCACGGTGCCCGACGACCGCCTGTCGGCGGCCTGAGCCCGGCGCCGGGCTTCAGGCGATGCCGAAGCGGTGCTCGGTGACGCTGCGGAACACCTCGCCGGGCCGCAGCACCGTGGAGGGAAATTCCGGCCGGTTCGGCGAATCGGGGAAGTGTTGCGTCTCCAGGCACAGGCCGTCGCCCTGGCGGATCGCCGCGCCGCCGCTGCCCAGCAGGCTGCCGTCGAGGAAGTTGCCCGAATAGAACTGCACGCCGGGCTCGGTGGTGTGCACTTCCATCGTGCGGCCCGAGGCCTCGTGCGCCAGCCGCGCGGCCAGCGCGAGGCCGTCGCGCTCCTGCGCGCGGTCGAGCACCCAGTTGTGGTCGTAGCCGCGCGCGATCAGCATCTGCGCATGGCCGTCTCGGATGCGATCGCCGATGGCCAGCGGCTGCCGGAAATCGAAGGGCGTGCCCTCCACCTCGGCCAGCCCGGTAGGGATCAGCGTGGCATCGACCGGGCAGTAGCGGCTGGCCGGCAGCGTGAGCCGGTGCGCCATCACGCTGCCCTGGCCCGCGAGGTTGAAGTAGTCGTGGTGGCTCAGATTCAGCACGGTCGGCCGGTCGGTCTCGGCGCGGTAGACGATGCGCCAGGTGTTGGCCGTGGTGCTCAGTTCGTAGCGCACCGCGAGCCGCAGCTCGCCCGGATAGCCCTCGTCGCCGTGCGCGCTGACATGGCGCAGCTCGATGCCGATGCGCCCGGGCTCGCCCGGCAGCGCGTAGATGCTCCAGAAGCGCTGCCCGAAGCCCTGCGTTCCGCCGTGCAGCGAGTTCGGCCCGTCGTTGAGCGCGAGCTGGTGCGCCTGGCCGTCGAGTTCGAAGCGCCCGGCGGCGATGCGGTTGGCGAAGCGCCCGACGATGGTGCCGAAGTGCGGATGCGGCCCGAGGTAGGCCGCGAGGTCGGGCAGGCCCAGCACCACGTTGGCGGCGCGGCCCTGGCGGTCGGGCACCAGCAGCGCGGTGACGATGCCGCCGAGGTTGATCGCCTGCAGCCGCAGGCCGAGGCCGTTGTCGAGCGTGTACTCGATGACGGGCCGGCCGTCGGGCATGCGGCCGTAGCTGCGCTGGGAGATCCTCGGTTCGCTCATTAAAGTACCTTCGTGCTTCGCACTGCGGTGCGAGCTTGCTTGGGGCGGCCCGGCGCGGCGCTCATGGACATCGTGCCTTCGCCTTGCGTTCGATGGCGTGAATGTACGCGGGCCGGCCGCCCCGGCCGCCCTTCAGCGCTCGGTGCCGCGCGGCTCCGGGTACATGGCTTCGCGCGCGCAGGCCGCGGCGGCATTCGGCCCCGCGCGGTCCTTGAGGTCGTGGAAGTCGGGCGGCTCCGCGGCCGCGGTGCGGATCTCCACGCGATGGCCGGCGCGCTGCAGTGCCTCGGCGAAACGCTCCTGCAGCGCGAAGGGCGTGTTCTCGTCCTCGCGGTTGCCGATCAGCACGATGCGGCGCGCGGGATCGGGCACCACGCCGTCGACATGGTCGAGCGGGTCGTAGAAGCGCGTGCTGCCGGTGGTGTCGGTGCGGCCGTCGCGCGAACGCCCGAGCAGGCGCGCGCGCTCGAGCAGGCCGTAGGCGCCCGAGGTCAGCACCGCGCAGGCCACGCGCGTGCGGCCCATGGTGAGCAGCGCGGCACCTGCGGTGGCGCCACCGCTGTGGCCGAGGATGACCAGGCGCTGGATCCGGTGGCGCTGCATCAGCGCGTCGAGCGCGGCATCGAGCGCATGGAACTCCACCGGCTGGCGGCGCTGGCGGTGGTTGCCCGAGGAGCCGTAGGTGCCGGGCCGCGCGACGAAGATCCAGGGCACGCCGGCGCGGTCGCGGTTGCGCTGCGCGTCGGTGGTGCGCAGCGCCTCGGTGTTGCCCGAGATGCGCGCGGGCGGCTGGTCCATCACGGCGTCGCGGTCGCCCGAGAACTGCACGATAGCGACGCGCGCGCCCTCGATGTCGCTGCTCGCGAAGTAGCGGATGCAGGCCGGCCCCTCGACCGGCTGCACCCAGAGGAAGCCGAAGCGGCCCTCGGGGCAGTTCTCGCGCACCGCGGGCTGGTTCCAGTGCAGCACCTCGTCGCCGATGGCGCGGATCGCGGGCGGTCGGATCTCGGCGCGCTGCGCGCAGGCCGCCTGCACCAGCGCCACGGCGAGCGCGCACAGCAGCACGGAGGTCGAGCGCAGGTTCATAACTTCTGCAGCAGCTCGGGGATGTCGCCGAAGTCGGAGCGGTCGCGGTCGCCCTTCACCAGCAGCAGGTCGCCGTCGCGCAGGAAGGCGCCGAGGTAGCCGGCGGCCTCGGCCGCGCTCTCGAAGTGCGGGCCCAGCATCGAGGCCGGCATCTCCTCGCGCAGCCAGCGCATCTCCTGGCCGTGCGTCACCACGTGCTCGATGCCCGAGTCCAGCAGCGGCGCCGCGAGGCTGCGGTGCATGGCCTCGGCCGCATGGTCGAGGTTGACGATGCGGCCCAGCATCGCGATGCGGCGCGCGACCGGCGCGGCGCCACTCCCGCCACCGCCCGCGCGGCCGTAGTCGCGCACGAAGGCCATCGCATTGCGCATCGACATCACCTCGGCGTTCCAGCTGTCGTCGATCAGCGTGGCCTGCACGCCGCTTTCGGTGCGCAGCGCCTGCACGTGCATCACCGAGGCCGGCAGCCGCACGCCGGGCATGCGCGCGCAGGCGGCCTCGGGGTCGAAGCCCATCGCGACCAGGGCCGCGAACGAGAGCGTGGAGTTGCGCACCAGCCCTTCGCTCGCGACCGGGAACAGGTAGGAATGGGTGCGCCCGCGCAGCGCGATGTGCACGCGGCAGCCATGGCCCTCGGGCTCGGTGCCGAGCACGCGCACGTCGGCCTGCGGCCCGCGCCCCACCACCCAGACCGCGCCCGCGGTGCGCGCGGCGGCCTGCACCATCTGCAGCAGGCAGGGGATGTGGTCGGGCACGATCGCCACGCCACCGGGCTCCAGGCCGAGGAAGATGCGCGACTTGTACTCGGCCGTCTGCTCCACGCTCACGGCCTGCCGGGTCTGCGACAGGCCGATCTCGGTGACGATCGCCACGTGCGGGCGCGCCATCAGCGAGATCGGGCCGCGGTCCATCCACAGCGAGCTCTGCGCCATCTCGAGGATGCAGACGTCGACGTCGGGCCCGAGGCTGGCCAGCATCGCCGGCACGCCGACGCGCGAGTTGTAGTTGTCGATGGTGGTGTGCACGCGCGCCTGCGCGGGCAGCAGGTCGCGCAGGATCGCGATGGTGGAGGACTTGCCCACGGTGCCGGTCACGCCAACCAGCAGGCCGCGGTAGCGCTCGCGCGCGGCGGCACCCAGGCGCAGCATGGCGCGGATCGGGTCCTCGACCTGCAGCAGCGGGAAGTCCGGAGCCAGGCCCTCGACCGGGTGCTGCACGATCGCGCCCGCGAGCTGGTCCTGCAGGCCTGGCAGCAGCAGGTGGCGGTCCCAGTTGACCGTGCTGCGCGGCCGGCTGTAGCGCTCGTGCGCGGCCAGGGTCTGGTAGTCGGAGGCGACGAACAGCGCGGGCGCCGGCAGCAGCTCCATGTGCTTCGGGCCGCGCACCACCGAGCGCGCGAGCCAATCGGGCGGCGGCTCGACCAGCCACTGGCCGCGCGTGATGCGCTGCAGCGCCTCGGCG
>NZ_JBZAYE010000576.1:0-4656 GCF_058244205.1 Variovorax sp. 20P10.2.4 | reverse complement strand
GGGTGCGATCCCGGCCGCGCTGCCGCTGGTGCCGCGGCTCACGCAGGACTGCCTGCGCCGGCATCCGCGCCTCAAGCACGAGGTCTACACGCTGTCGGCCGCCGAGATCCTGCGCAAGATCGCCGACTTCGAGCTCGACATCGGCCTGAGCTACCTCGACGACGACCGGCTCGGCGCCTTCCAGACCCTGCCGGTGTTTCGCGAGCGCTATGTGCTGGTGGCGGCCGACGAGGCCATGTTCGAGGGCGCGGCCTCGATGTCGTGGTCCGATGCCGCGAGCCTGCCGCTGTGCCTGTTCACCACCAACATGCAGTGCCGCCGCGGCATGGACGCGGCCTTCGCCGCCGCCGGCGTGAAGGCCGTGCCGCAGGTCGAGACCGACTCGATGACGGTGCTCTACGCGCATGTGCGCCAGGCCGGCCTCTACGGCATCCTGCCGCACAGCGTGCTGTGCCTGGCCGAAGGCGCCGAGCAACTGCGCTGGCGGCCGATGTCGCCGCAGTTGCAGCGCGACATCGGCCTGGTGGTGCTGGCGCAGCAGCCGCACGCGCCGGTGCTCGATGCCGCGCTGCGCAGCTTCCGCGACCTCGACCTGCAGGGCTGGGTCGACGGACTGCTCGGCGCGGCACCGCAGCCTACTTCCTGAAGCGCGCGGCCTCTTCCGAGCCGCCGGTGGCATTGCCCGCGCTGTACGAGTGCGCGCCCACGCCGGCGAGCTTGCCGCCCTGCACGATCAGGTACTCGTTGCGGATCGGCCGGTTCTCGAAATAGCACTCGAGGATCTCGCGCGTGCCGGCCGCATAGCGCGTCTGCGCCGACAGGCTGGTGCCCGAGATGTGCGGCGTCATGCCGTGGTGCGGCATCGTGCGCCACGGATGGTCGGCCGGCGCCGGCTGCGGGAACCACACGTCACCCGCATAGCCCGCGAGCTGGCCGCTCTCGAGCGCCGAGGCGATCGCGTCGCGGTCGCACAGCTTGCCGCGCGCCGTGTTGATCAGGTAGGCGCCGCGCTTGAACTTCTTCAGGCTGTCGGCATTGATCATGTGCTCGGTCTCGGGATGCAGCGGGCAGTTCAGCGTGACCACGTCGCAGACCTGGGTCAGGCTCTCGAGGCTGGTGTGATGCGTGAGGTTGAGCTCCTTCTCGACCGACTCCGGCAGGCGATGGCGGTCGAGGTAGTGCAGCTTCACGTCGAAGGGCTTGAGCAGCCGCAGCACGCGCAGCCCGATGCGTCCGGCGGCCACCGTGCCCACCTGCATGCCCTCGAGGTCGTAGGAGCGCGCCACGCAGTCGGCGATGTTCCAGCCGCCCTTGACCACCCAGTTGTACGAGGGGATGTAGTTGCGCACCAGCCCCAGCGTCATCATCACCACGTGTTCCGCCACGCTGTTGCTGTTGCAGTAGGTGACCTCGGCGACCGTGATGCCGCGATCGATGGCGGCCTGCAGGTCGGTGTGGTCCGAGCCGATGCCGGCCGTCACGATCATCTTGAGCTTGGGCGCCTTGGCGATGCGCTCGGCCGTCATGTAGGCGGGCCAGAAGGGCTGCGAGATCACGATCTCGGCGTCGTGCAGCTCGCGGTCGAGCACGCTGCCTTCGCCGTCCTTGCTCGAGGTCACCACCAGCTGGTGGCCGTTGGCCTCGAGGTACTTGCGCAGGCCCAGCTCGCCCGAGACGCTGCCCAGCAGGGTGCCGGGCTGGAAGTCGATGCGCCGCGGCGTGGGCAGGGTCTGCCCGTCGGGATAGCGCTCCAGGTGCGGCAGGTCGTCGCGGGCATAGGTGGTGGGATAGCCCGTCACGGGGTCGTCGTAGAGCACGCAAACAATCTTGGCCAAAGTCATCTCCTGGTTGATGCGGCAGCACATCGCTGCACGGGAGAGATGGTTTCGCGAACGGCATGGCGGCGCCAATCGTTTGATCCGATGCGGCGATAGGCGAGGCTTATCGAAAGAACTGCGCGCTACCATGCCCCCGCGCCTCGGCGGCGCGCATCGCGACCGTCGAGGGCTTTCACATCCAACCAGGAGCACCCATGAAGATCAGCGCACGCAACGTCCTTTCGGGCAAGGTCATTTCCATCGTCCGCGGCCCCGTCAGCACCGAGGTCACGCTCGAGATCGCGCCCGGCGTCCAGGTCGTCTCGACCATCACCAGCAACTCGGCCGATTCGCTCAAGCTGGTGGAAGGCCAGACGGCCTATGCCGTGATCAAGGCCTCGAGCGTGATGGTGGGCACCGACTGAGGCGCGGCGCGTCGGGCGGGCGCGGCTGCCTGCGCCGCGGCGAACCAGGCCGCGGGCGCCGGTGACCATTGGCGATCGGGTTGCCGCTCGAGCAGGGCGCACGCCAGTGCCCCGAGGTCCGCATCGAAGACCTCGAGCGCCGCCTCGGCACCGCCGTCCTCGCGACGCGCGCTCGAGGCGAAGCGCGCGAAGGCGTTCCAGTCCCGGGCCAGCTGCTCGACCAGGATGCGGGCGAGTTCGTACGACAGCAGGTTGCCGTCGTCGGTCCGGAAGAAGGATTCGCCCGACCAGAACTGCTGGATCTGCGCCTCGCCCCAGAACGCGAGATGCTTGCGCCGCAATTCCTGCGGCGTGTGCATCGCGGGGCCGGCGCCCGCGAGCCGGCGTTCGGTGTTGACCGCGAGGCCTTCGTCGAGCCATCGGGGCAGGTCCAGGTGCGACAGGGCGTTGTGCGTCATCTCGTGCGCGATCACGGGCTCGATGGCCGAGAGATCGGCCCGCTTCGCGAGAAAGTGCGGGCAGCCTGCGTCGATGAACATGCCGCCGCTGAAGGCGAATTCGCCTTGCTCCGGGTAGTAGCCCGAAACGTAGCCGTAGTAGCTCTCCTCGTCGTCCACGACCAGCAGGATGCTCTTGTCGCCGGCTTCGAACAGGGCGATGCCGGCCAGGACCTTCTGGATCCGCTTGCGCGTGGCGACCACATAGGCCGCCGTGGCCGCCGCGACCACGGGCTCGAGCGAGGACAGCACCCAGGCCTGTTCCGATTCGTACAGATGGAAGTGAGGGCCCAGGGCATCCCGCAGATGCAGCAGCCATGCGCGCCGTCCCCGCGCGAGCGCTTCGCGTCGAAGGCCGGGATCGTCCTGCGAGGAGGCCCAGGCTTCGAGCGCTTGCCAATCCAGCAGCGGAAGACCCTGCGTCGTGTCCATGTTCGCGGGCAGGGAGAACGCAGGCGCAGCGCCGACGGCAAGCTCGGCCGGTGCCGCTTCGGCGACGAAGCCGTGGGGCAGCGCGGCATCGTCCGCGTCCTTTCCGGCGCCTCGCGGCGATCTCGGCAAGTGGGTCCACGCGATCAACGCACCCATGAAGGGAACGAGCCAGGCCATCGCGATCAGCAGGTTCCGGCGCAGCGCGGTCTCGTCGATGGCCCGGATGCGCCGCGTGATCCACGCGTTGAGCGCGAGCAGCGAGGCGAGGGTCGCGACGAGGAGGAGGGTGTCCATCGTCGAATTCTAGGGAGCGCGCCAGTGCCCAAAGTCATGGTCGTAGGCCAAAAGATTTTTTGACATGTTATGTCGGCAGCCCTATAGTGAACCCACCGAGGCAAGAGCGCCTTCACGTCACTCAATCACCAGGAGGGGTATGCAAACGCTGCTGAATCAACTCGAGGGTCTGGACGTTCTGGCGGGGGCCGCGATGGGCGGCGTGACGGTGCAGCTGCAGCCGATCCCGGGCCAGACGCCCGTGATCCAGGTGAGCATCGAGGGCCGCGACGAGCTCCCGATCTTCGTGACGAGTTCCGACATGCAGATCATCTGCATCTGCTACCTGTGGACCGAGGCCGACGTCAAGGCCGAGCGGCGCACCGAGCTGCTGGAGTCGCTGCTCGACCTCAATCCCTCCGTGCCGTTGTCGTCCTTCGGACGCGTCGACGGCCGCTACGTGCTCACCGGTGCGCTCGGGCGCGATGCGCGCGTCGAGGACATCGCGCGCGAAGTCGCGGTGCTCAGCGACAACGCGCTCGATGCACTCGATGCGCTGTCCGAATTCCTGAACTAAGCGAGGTCATCATGACGGTCATCAAGAAACTGGTCACCCTGCTGCGCGGCAGCGCACGCGAGATCGGCGAGAGCGTGGTCGACAGCAACGCGACCCGCATCTACGAACAGGAAATCATCGACGCCAAGCACAGCATCGAGAAGGCCAAGGGCGACCTCACGGGCGTCATGGCCAAGGAGATGCAGTCGGCCCGCGAGATCGAACGCCTCAAGAACGAGGTGGCGCGCTACGAGGGCCTCGCGCTCGAGGCGCTCAACAAGACGCAGGAGGGGCTGGCGCTCGACGTGGCCGCGCGCATCGGCACCATCGAGCAGGAGCTCGAGGAGCAGGCCAAGGCCCATGCCTCGTATGCGCTGCAGGTCGGCAAGCTCAAGGAACTGATCCGCTCGGCCGAGGCGCGCATCCGCGAGCACGAGCGCGAGATCGGCATCGCCAAGACCACCGAGAGCGTCTACCGCGCCACGCAGTCGATCTCCGAGAACATCGGCAGCGGCGGCTCGCGGCTGGCCAATGCGCGCGAATCGCTCGAGCGCATCCGCAAGCGCCACGAGGACCTGTCCGACCGCATGACGGCCAGCGAGTCGCTCGAGAACGAGCTGGGCCACGCCGCGCTCGAGAAGAAGCTCGCGGCGGCC
>NZ_JBZAYE010000575.1:0-4660 GCF_058244205.1 Variovorax sp. 20P10.2.4 | reverse complement strand
CGCAGTGCCGGGCCGTGCCCGCCGTCATCCGGCGCCGCATCGAGCCAGCCGGAAAACGGCCGCACCGGATGGATCACCGGCACCCGGTTGCGTCCGCACTGCTCGCAGGCCGCGATCGCGATGGCCTCCCAGTGCGCGCGCTTCTTCTCGGCGCGCTCGCCGGCCAGCCGCAACACGCCGTGCGCCGTGACCAGCGGCTGGATGCTCGCCACGCCGAGTTCGGTGGCCTTCTCGACCAGCCAGTCCATGCGTTCGTTGGCCGGCATGCCGACCGCCAGGTGCACGGCGCGCGTCGCCTCGCTCTCGCGCGCAGTGTGCGCACCGACGACCACGCTGACCTCGCTGCGGCCCATGCGCTCGACCGTGGCCGCGTACTCGCCGCCGCTGCCATCGAACAGCGTGATGGCATCGCCGGGCTGCAGCCGCAGCACCTGCACGTGGCGCGCGGCACCGGGCGGCAGCGCCAGCGTGGCGCCGGCATGCAGGGGAACGGAGCAGTAAAAACGCGGCATTGCTATGAGATTCGTAGCTGCATTCCCATGTTGCATGGGCGATACAGCGTCTCTTTCTTCAGATTCCGTTCAGCGCTTCTTCAGCGATCAGACCCGGCCGTAGGCGAAGCCGATGGTCGCGGTCGTGCCCTCGACCTCGTCGATCACCCGCAGCAGCGGCGTGAGTTCGCTGTAGCGGCTGGCGGTGGCGCGGATGTAGGCGATGAAGCGCGGCGTGTCGGCGAGGTAGCGCGGCTTGCCGTCGCGCAGCGTGAGCCGCGCGAAGATGCCCGCGACCTTGAGGTGGCGCTGCAGGCCCATCCACTCGACCGCGCGGTAGAAGGCGCCGAAGTCCTCGTCGACCGGCAGGCCGGCCTTGCGGGCCTTCTGCCAGTAGCGCACGGTGATGTCGAGCACGAACTCCTCGTCCCAGCTCAGGAAGGCATCGCGCATCAGGCAAGCGATGTCGTAGGTGATCGGGCCGTAGACGGCGTCCTGGAAATCGAGCACGCCCAGCGGCGTCTTCGCGCGCTCGGCGAGCGTGTCGCCCGGCGCCACCATGAGGTTGCGCGGCATGAAGTCGCGGTGCACGTAGACGCTGGCCGCGGCGAGGTTGCTGTCGACGATCAGCTTGAAGCTGCGCTCCAGCCGTTCCTTCAGCTTGCCCTCGATGGCGACGCCGCGGTGGCGGCCCAAATACCACTCGGGAAACAGCGACAGCTCGCGCTCGAGCAGCGCCCGGTCGTAGGGCGGCAGCACGCCGGGCTTCGACGAGAGCTGCCAGCGGATCAGCGCGTCGATCGCCTGGTCGTAGAGCGGGCGGCTGGTGTCGGGCTGCTCGGGGTCGAGCACCTCGAGCATGGTCTGGCGGCCGAGATCGTCGAGCAGCAGGAAGCCGTGGGCCTGGTCCCATTCGAGCACCCGCGGCGCATGCACGCCGGCCTCGGCCATGAGCTGCGCCACCTGGACGAAGGGCGCGCTGTTCTCCTTGTCGGGCGGCGCGTCCATCACGATGCGCGTGCCCTCGGGGCCGGCGCCGTCGACGCGAAAGTAGCGGCGGAAGCTCGCGTCGGCGGAGGCGAGCCGCACGGTGTCGGGCAACAGGCGATGCGCCGTCGCGATGCCGGCAAGCCAACCCCGGAACGCTTCGGCCCGTTGCGGATCAGTCCAGGAAATGGCCCCATGGAGGGCTGGGGCCGTGGAGGCCGGGGGCGGGGGTGCTGTCATGGATAATCGATTCTACAAACCGCCTGGCACGGCAACCTCTGCGATCGGCGCCCGATCGGACCGGTTCGCCGCCGGCTCCTGCAACCGGCCGGCCTGCCGCGCCGCCTCCCCCGACGTTTCCTTTGTCCGAACCGATGCCTACGAATCCATGCCCCGACGCCTGGCACCTTGTGCGCTCGCTGCCTTCCTCGGGAGGACGCCGGGCTCTTCTCGGAACGGATCGGCGGGAGGCCTGATGAGCCGACGAGTCGACGTGCGCCGTTCCGGCCCGCCGCTGCCGCTGGCCCTCCTGACGCTGGCGCTGCTGCACGCGCATGGCGCGTCGGCGCAGGGAACGGGCCTGGACGGCCCGCTCACGCTCAAGCGCACGCCCCAGCTCGCCGAGACCATTCCGCCGCTGCTGCGCAGCCAGCTGCCCAGCCTCGTGAGCGGCGACCGCATCTCGGGCCGGCCCGACCTCGAGACCGTGGTGGAAGGCAATGCCAGCCTGCGGCGCGGCGAAACTTCCATCACCGCCGACCGCCTCGAGTACTACCAGCCCGACGACCGCGCGCGTGCCACGGGCAACGTGCGCGTCAACCAGGCCGGCAACGTCTACGAGGGCCCCGAGCTCGAGCTCAAGCTCGAGACCTTCGAGGGCTTCTTCAACAACGTGCGCTACTCCTTCCTCGCCAATGGCGGGCACGGCGACGCGCAGCGCATCGACTTCGTCGACACCAACGTGTCGGTCGCGCGCCAGGCCACCTACACCACCTGCCGCCGCGAGGACTTCCCCGGCTGGATGCCCGCCTGGATCCTGACCGCCGCCTCGCTCACCACCGACACCGAGGAGAACGTGGGCGTCGCCAAGGACGCGCGGATGAGCTTCATGGGCATCACCACGCCGGCGCTGCCCAGCCTGAGCTTCCCGCTGTCGAACGAGCGCAAGAGCGGCCTGCTGCCGCCCACCATCGGCATCGACAACACCAACGGCATCGAGTATTCGCAGCCGTACTACTGGAACATCGCGCCGAACCGCGACGCCACCATCACGCCGACGCTGATGTCCAAGCGCGGCATCAACCTGGGTTCGGAATTCCGCTATCTCGAGAAGGAATACAACGGCACGATCCGGCTCGACCTGATGGGCAGCGACCGGCTGCTGGGCCAGCGCTTCAACGAAGCCCGTGCCTCGCAGCTGCAGCAGCTGGCCAACGGCCAGATCCAGGCCAAGGACCTCGACCTGCGACCGCAGCCGAGCTCCAAGCGCTGGGGCATCTGGGCCAACCACCACCAGAATTTCGATGCCAAGGCGCTCGGCCTCGATTCGCTCTCGGCCACCATCAACATCAACCGCGTCAGCGACGACGACTACTGGCGCGACTTCACCCGCACGCCCACGCTGTCGCAGCGCCTGCTGCCCAATGACGCCTCGCTCAACTGGAGCAAGGGCGACTGGAGCGGCGTGGTGCGCGCGCTGCGCTACCAGACGCTGCAGTACAGCCTGGCGCCGATCGTGCCGTCGTACGACCGGATGCCGCAGATCACGGCCAACTACAACAAGTACGACTGGGGCGGCTTCGACTTCTCCTTCACCACGGACTACACGCGCTTTCGCGTGAACCGCATCGCCGCCGGCCAGCCCGGCTACGACGCGATCCAGCAGTCGCAGCCCGACGGCGACCGCCTGTATGCCGTGGCGGCGTTGAGCCGGCCCTTCATCACGCCGAGCACCTTCGTCATTCCGAAGGTGCAGCTGCACGCCACTTCGTACAGCTACTACGTGCCGCAGGCCGACATCCCGAAGCTCACGCTCAACGGCGTGCAGTACGTGAACGGCATTCCGTACGACCCGAGCTCGCCGGTGTTCTGGCCCACCTCGTCGAACCGCACGGTGCCGACCTTCAGCCTCGACAGCGGCCTGATCTTCGAGCGCGACGCGAGCTTCTTCGGCCGCGCCTTCCGCCAGACGCTGGAGCCGCGCGCCTACTACGTCTACACGCCCTACCGCGACCAGAGCAAGCTGCCGAACTACGACACGGCCGCCAACGACTTCAGCTTCGCGACCATCTACACCGAGAACGCGTTCTCGGGCAACGACCGCATCTCCGACACCAACACGCTCACCATGGGCGTGACCTCGCGGCTGATCGACCCCGATACCGGTGCCGAGGCCGCGCGCTTCGGCGTCGCGCAGCGCCTGCGCTTCGCCGACCAGCGCGTCACGCTGCCGGGCGCGAATCCGGTCACGGACCGCGCGAGCGACCTGCTGCTGGGCGGCCAGATCAACTGGACGCCCAAGTGGAGCCTGGACACGGTCATCCAGTACAACCCCGACACCCGCAAGTCCACGCGCAGCGCCATCAGCGCGCGCTACAACCCGGCGCCCTATCACAACGTGAACATCGCGCTGCGCTACCAGGCGCCCAGCGACGCCTACCTCGCGGCCAAGGCGCTCAACCCGAACACCACCACCGTCAACGACGGCAGCAAGTCGATCGACGTCGGCTGGCAATGGCCGCTCAACGACTTCTGGGGCGACAAGGGCAAGGACCTCGGTCCCGGCAAGGGCCAGGGCGGCGGACGCTGGTACGCGGTGGGCCGGCTGAACTACGATCTGCAGGACCGCAAGCTCACCGACGGCGTCCTCGGCGTCGAATACGACGGCTGCTGCTGGATCGGGCGCGTGGTGCTGCAGCGCGTCAGCACCGGCCAGGTGACGGCCAACACCCGCATCATGTTCCAGCTCGAATTCGTCGGTTTCGCCGCCATCGGCTCGAGCCCGATGCAGGCGCTGCGCACCAACATCCAACGCTACCAGCCCCTGCGCACACCGGTCGAAGGGCCGAGCCGCTTCACCAATTACGACTGAGACGAGAGACCGAGCAACGCCATGAAACACATCCGTTCCATTCTCAGCCTGGCCTGCCTCGCCGCGCTGGCCGCAACTGCCGGCGCCCAGC
>NZ_JBZAYE010000574.1:0-4661 GCF_058244205.1 Variovorax sp. 20P10.2.4 | reverse complement strand
ACCGCGAAGTAGTCGTAGGCCCAGGGCTGGTCGGACCACCGGCGCAGCGCGGCATCGACGCGCGCGGCCACCGATTCCGTCGGCAACGCAGGCGCGGCTAGAGGATCTGGCGCGTCCCGCACAGCGGCCTCCAGCGCATGTTCTCGCCCTTGCCCGCGATGCGCACCACGGTCTCGACGAAATGGTTGACCTCGACGTGGCGCGCCAGATAGCGCGCGAGCACGGCACCGAACAGGAACACGCTGTGGCCGTGGAAGGCGTCCTTGTCGACCTCGAGCGTGACCTCCAGGCCGCGCCCGAAGGCGATCGGCCCCTTCATCGGCAGGCGGCGCGCCACCGCCTTGCTGCTGACCGACAGCAGCCCGCGCACCTGGCCCTGGCGCATCTCGTCGGCATGCGAGGCATAGAGCATCAGCGTCTCGCGCAGCGCGGCCGCGCCCTGCTGCGGCGAGCTGTCGGAGATCGACAGGTAGTTGAGCGCGAGGTGGTCGAGCACGCGCCAGCCCAGCCCCTGGCTCACCACCGGCGACACCGGCCGCGAGGGCCCGCGCACCATGCGCACGCGCTGCGCGGGGAAGGAGTCGACGCAGTCGAAGTCGTTGTCGCGGCCCATCGGCAGCAGCAGCGGCAGGTCGCGGTTGGTGCACAGCGCCGACACCGCGAGCTGGCGCAGGCTGGCCGCGTACGGCGCCTGCTGCGGATCGACGATCTGCATGTAGACCTCGGAGCCGATGTGGCTGCTGCGGTTGCCCTCGGTGCGCTGGCGCACCGACAGCATGCGCGGCTCGCGCGTGGTCGTGTAGTAGGCCGGATGGCTGTGGCGCGTGCCGTGGAAGGCCGAGTAGAAGGGCCGGAACAGCTGCTCGACCGCGGCCGCCGAGCCCGAGTCCGCGCCCGGCGCGCCATGGCCGACGACCTCGGTCACGGTGTGCACCTCGAAGTCCTGCGGCCGCGTGCGGTCGGGCACCAGGTGGAACTGGCTCACGCCCTCGCTGAGCGGCACGCGGTCGAGCCGCTTGTTGAACAGGTTGACGATCGGCACGCAATGCAGCTGCACGTTCTCGGCCGTCACCAGCTTCTCGAGCGCCGCGTCGCCGCGCGAGAACAGCAGCACGATCTCGATCTGCGTCACCGGCATCGAGGGCAGCACCGACTGCAGGCCCGCGATCTTGAGGAACTGGAAGCGCTGCGGGAACGCGAAGTACTCCTGCAGCAGCCGGAAGCCCGAGAAGCCGGTGGCCGTGACCGGCAGCAGCGCCTCGTCGTCCTCGAAGCCGACCAGGCCGATGGCGCTCGGCGGCAGGCTGCGCGCCTCGCCCTGCAGCGCGCCGCCGGCACCCAGCGGCCGCACCATCACGCCGATGGGCTGGCCCAGCGCGCATTCGTGCAGCTGCCAGGCCACGTCGTCGGCGCCGCCCAGGTGCAGCACCAGGTCGTCGAGCGCGATCTGGCTGAAGTTCAGGTCGGCGGTGGTGCGCAGCACCATGCGCAGGCCGCCGCGGATGGCGCGCGACTGCGGATGCGTGGCCAGCGGCAGGTCGGGCGCGTAGCTGAAGTACTGGGCACGCAGCAGCTCCAGCGGCCACAGCCGCATCGCGCTCGCGGTGCGGAACTCGCAGTAGGTGCTCTGCCCGACCGCGTGCCGCGAGCGCAGGCCCGCGCCGCGCGGCAGGGTCGGCCCCACGGCGAGGTTGGCGTCGTCGGGGTCGTGCACCATGCTGACCACCGCCATGGCGGGCGTGGGCGCGAGGAAATGCGGATAGACGATGTCGAGCAGGTGGCCGGTGAAGCGCGGGTACTCGGCATCGAGCTTGAGATTGACGCGCGCCGACAGGAAGGCCGTGGCCTCGATCAGGCGCTCGACGTAGGGGTCGGCGACCTCCTGGCCTTCGATGCCGAGCCGGTTGGCGATCTTCGGAAAGGCGCGCGCGAACTCGGCCGAGCTCTCGCGGAAGTAGCGCAGTTCCTGCTCGTACAGGCTCAGCAGTCGGGGATCCATCGCGGCGCTACCTCCAGGTGGCCAGCGGCCCGCGCGCGGCCCGCGGCAGGCGGGAATCGGCGCGCGGCGAAGCGGGATGCGGTGCCGGCGGCGTCATGGCTTCTGGGTCGCGTCCTCGATCTCGATGCGTCCTTCTTCCAGGTCGACCCGGCTGCGCATGAGGAACTCCAGCGGCACCGGCTGCGCCCACAGCATGCCGCGGATCTGCAGGCCGACGCAGTTGTGCGAGTCCAGGGCGGAGCCTTCCATGACGAGTTCCACTTCGAGAGTGCGTGAGAGGATGCGTGGCTCGAACTGCAGGATCGCGTTCTTCAGAGCCTGTTCCATGCTGACACGCTGTATCGACGAGGTGAACTGGCCAGACAGCATAGGCAATCCGTAGTTGATGACGGAGCGCGCGGCGTTCGGGTACTGGCGGTCGTCCATGCCGAGGCCGTAGCTGGTGGCGTTGAAGAGCCAGCTCAGGTCGCGCAGCACGGCCGCGCGCAGCGCCTGCTTGGTGAGCGTGCGCTTGTCGTCGCCCTCGCGCTGCTCGTCGGGCGCGCTGTCGACCAGCCGGTCGAGCAGCGAGGGCTGCAGCCGCTCCTGCGCGGTGAGGTCAACCACCTGCGCCGCTTTCTTCGCCGTTCGCTTCGCCGCTTTCTTCTTCCGGAGCGGCGGCCGTGAACACGATCTCGCGCACGTCCATCAGCGCGTACTCGCCGGCGTCGGTGCCGAACACGCGCTGGCCATGGCCGGCCCAGACCTCGGGCCGCAGCTCGCGCCACTCGGTGCGGCGCGCGAGCAGCAGCTGGCCGTCGCTGCAGCGCTCGGTGCCTTCGTAGCGCGTGGGGATCAGCGCCAGCGTCTCGCCGCCGTTCTCGAAGTCGAGGTGCGCGGGCATCCAGACGCAGTCGCGCAGGTCCTCGGGCGGCTCGATCTTCACGCAGGCGAGCCGCGCATAGGGGATCCAGTAGTACTTGCCGTTGACGAAGGCCTCGAGCACCGGGCCCAGCCGCATGTCGGCGTCGGACAGCCAGTCGAAGGGCACGCCGTCGATGCTGCCGGCGATGGCCGGCGCCGCGTCGAAGGCGCGCTGGCGCAGGTCTTCGGCCAGCTCGGCCTCACCGCGTCCCTGCCGCAGCAGCGATTCGATGAGCAGCGCCAGCCATTCGTCGGGCTGGCCGAAGATCATGGGCGTGCGCGTGCCGGCAAACACCTCGGCGCGCAGGCCTTCGCAGCGCACGGCATCGCCGTACACCTGCTTCATCGGAACGGCGAGCGCATCGAGCTCCGCCGCGACCGTCAACTGGTTGAGCGCGCGCTCCCACTGGCCCAGCACGCACAGCAGCTGTGCCATGAAGACGCGCGGCTTGCTGTCGGCGGGCTTGGCGCGCACGTCGTCGCTCAGCGCCTTGAGGGCGGCCACCGGATCGGCGGCCTTGAGGAATTCGGCGGCGGTGGTCATGGCTGGCTCCGCTTCACTGGGTGGCCGCGATGACCGCGGTGCGCACGGCGCCGCGGATGCCCGAGGCGAGCTGCGGCGCGGTCTTGATCTGCACGTTGCGGCTCTCGAACACGGTCACCTCGCGCGGCTGGCGCGGCGTGCCGCCGGTGAGGATGGCCTGGCTCACGACGCGCGCGCCGGTCAGGATGACCTCGAAGAAGGGCTGCGACGGCAGGTGGTCGCCGCTGGCGCGGTAGACGAAGATCGAGACCTCGAGGTTGGCCTCCTGGCTGAACAGCAGGCTCGCGATCGACGCGGTGGCGGCATCGACCTCGCGCACGATGACGAAGGGATGCACGCGCACCGAGCCCTTGGTCGAGCCGGGCGGCGACACCACCTCCATCTGGTGGCAGTAGCCGCCGATGTCGATGAACTCGAGGCCGCGCTCCGATTCGCCCTTGACCTTGGTGCCGCGGTTGTCGATCGACATCAGGAAGTCGTTGACCGGTTCGCCGGCCATCAGGTCGAGCAGGCGCAGCAGCTCGTCGGGATCGAGGGCGCCTTCTGCAGAAAAGCTCATTGCAATCTCCTTGAAAAAATCATCGGGACGCGGCGTCCGCGGCGCCCCAGGACAACATCGCCGCATAGAGGCGGCGCCGCGGCGGCTCCACCTGGCCGCGCACGCGCAGGTCGGCCAGCACCGGCTCGACCGCGGCACCGAACAGCCGCGGCCCGCTCTGCGGCGCGGCCGGCGTGGCCAGCACGAACAGGCGTGCGCCCTCGGCCGAGAGCCAGGGCAGCTCGAAGCGCTTGGCGGCCGGCGCCTCGCGCGTGCCGCGCTCGAAGCGGTTGCTCTCGCCGGGATCGGACGGGTACTCGGCGCGCGGGCGGCCCTGCGCGTCGATGCCCGCCACCACCATGTCGACCGAATGGCCGCTGGTGTTGCGCACGTTCAGCGCCGCGCGCTCGCCGTCGCGCAGCGGCAGCAGGTTCGCCCCGCTGGTGCGCAGCGGCCCGCTGCGCGCGAGCCGGTCGCCGTTCCAGATCTCGAGCACGGCCTCGAAGCCGTCGATCGGCATCTGCGTGCCCTCGCCGAGCGCGCAGAGCTGGCGCCACCACTTGAGCCGCGCCAGCGTCTCGAGCCGGCGCCGCAGCGCGGCCTTGTCGCCCAGGCGCTCGCTGCCGGCACCGAGCACCGGCGATGTCCCTTCCCCACCTCTCCCAGCCCCCGAGAAC
>NZ_JBZAYE010000573.1:0-4664 GCF_058244205.1 Variovorax sp. 20P10.2.4 | reverse complement strand
CTGGCCCCAGTGGCCTGCGCCGCCGTGCCCATGGCCACCGCGTTGTCGCCCGCGGCCTTCGCGTCCTTGCCCGAGGCGATGGCGTCGGCACCGGTGGCGCCGTCGTTCTGCTCGTTGCCGCCGCCGGTCGAGTTCACGCTGTAGTACCTGGTCTTGCCCTTGTCCACCGTGTCATTGAGCTGGCTCACGTTGACCGCGTCGGTGTCGGCCACGCCCGGCGCGACGTTGGCGATCACCTTGCCGCCGGCATCGATGCCCGAGGTGGTCACGCTCGGACCGCCCGCGATCGTCAGCCCGGTCGATCCGAGCTTGACGTCCGGCCCCACGGCCACGCCGGCGTTGTTCATCACCGTGTCGCCCACGGTCACGCTGTGGTTGACCTTGACGTCGTCGGCGAGCTTGAAGTCGAGGTCGGTGCCCGTGCGCTGGATCGCGACGTTGCCGTCGGAGCTGCCGAAGTTCACCTTGCCGCCCGGCGCCACATTGCCGCCCGTGGCTTCGCCGTTGGCGGCCACGTTCCAGCCTGCGCTGGCGGTCTGGTCGACGAGCTTGAGCTGTTCTTCCGTTGCTGCACGGCCCACGGTCGCAAAGCTCGGATCGTTCAGCGTCTTGTTGCTCAGGCCCTGGATGTCGTTCGTGACACCGCTGAGCTTGACCGTGCCGCTGGTCACGCCGCCCGCCGACACCGCCGTCGTGGTGGTCCCGTTGTTGACTGTCAGGCCTGTCGTGTTCACGACGCTCTGGCCCACCGTCACGCTGTTGTTGACCTTGACGTCGTTGGCGAGCTTGAAGTCCAGATCAGTTCCCGTGCGCTGGATCGTGACGTTGCCATCCGAGTTGCCGAAGTTCACCTTGCCACCCGGCGCCACATTGCCGCCCGTGGCTTCGCCGTTGGCCGCCACGTTCCAGCCCGCATTGGCGGTCTGGTCGACGAGCTTGAGCTGCTCTTCAGTCGCTGCGCGGCCCACGGTCGCGAATGTCGGGTCGGTCAGGGTCTTGTTGCTCAGGCCCTGGATATCGTTGCTGACGCCGCTGAGCTTGACGGTGCCGCTGCTCACGCCTCCGGCCGACACGGCTGTCGCGGTGCTCCCGTCGTTCACCGTCAGGCCCGCGTTGTTGACGAGGCTGTTGCCCGTGCTCAGGCTGCCCGAGGCCGTGAGGTTCACGTCCTTGTTGAGCGCCACATTCACCTGCCCGTCGTTGGCCACGCCGTTCTGCGTCACGGTCATGTTGCTGTCGCCATTGAACGTGACCTTGCCGTTCGCGCCGATGTTGGCCATGGTCGAGCCCGCGCCATTGGCCGTCACGTTCCAGCCTGCACTGGCGGTCTGGTCGACCAGCTTGAGCTGTTCTTCGGTTGCTGCGCGGCCTACGGTTGCGAATGTCGGATCGGTCAGGGTCTTGTTGCTCAGGCCCTGGATGTCGTTCGTGACGCCGCTGAGGTTGACCGCGCCACTGGTCACGCCGCCCGCCGACACGACCGTGGTTGTCGTGCCGTTGTTGACGGTCAGGCCCGTCGTGTTCACGACGCTCTGGCCCACGGTCACGCTGTTGTTGACCTTGACGTCGTCGGCCAGCTTGAAGTCGAGATCGGTGCCCGTGCGCTGGATCGCGATGTTGCCATCCGAGTTGCCGAAGTTCACCTTGCCACCCGGTGCCACATTGCCGCCCGTGGCCTCGCCGTTGGCGGCCACATTCCAGCCCGCGTTGGCGGTCTGGTCGACCAGCTTGAGCTGCTCTTCCGTTGCAGCACGGCCCACGGTCGCGAATGTCGGATCGGTCAGGGTCTTGTTGCTCAGACCTTTGATGTCGTTCGTGACCCCGCTGAGGTTGACCGTGCCGCTGGTCACGCCACCCGCCGCCACCTTCGTGGTGGTCGTGCCGTCGTTCACGGTCAGTCCCGTCGTGTTCACGACGCTCTGGCCGACCGTCACGCTGCTGTTGACCTTGACGTCATCGGCGAGCTTCACGTCCAGGTTGGTCCCGGTACGGGTGATCGTGACGTTGCCGTCCGAGTTGCTGAAATCGACCTTGCCACCCGGCGCCACATTGCCGCCGGTCGCTTCGCCATTGGCGGCCACGTTCCAGCCCGCGCTGGCGGTCTGATCGACCAGCTTGAGCTGCTCTTCCGTTGCGGCACGGCCCACGGTTGCGAATGTCGGATCGGTCAGCGTCTTGTTGCTCAGCCCCTGGATGTCGTTGGTGACACCGCTGAGGTTCACCGTTCCACTGGTCACGCCACCGGCCGACACGGCCGTCGTCGTGGTCCCGTTGTTGACCGTCAACCCCGTGGTGTTGAGCACGCTCTGCCCCACCGTCACGCTGTTGTTGACTTTCACGTCATCGGCCAGCTTCACATCGAGATCGGTGCCCGTGCGGGTAATCGTGACGTTGCCATCCGAGTTGCTGAAATCCACCTTGCCGCCGGGCGCAACGTTCGCGCCTGTGGCCTCGCCGTTGGCCGCCACGTTCCAGCCTGCGTTGGCCGTCTGGTCGACGAGCTTGAGCTGCTCTTCGGTCGCCGCGCGGCCCACGGTCGCAAAGCTCGGGTCGGTCAGCGTCTTGTTGCTCAAGCCCTGGATGTCATTCGTGACACCACTGAGGCTCACTGTGCCGCTGGTCACGCCACCGGCAGAGACGGCCGTCGTGGTGGTTCCGTTATTGACCGTCAGCCCTGTCGTGTTCACAACGCTTTGGCCGACCGTCACGCTGTTGTTGACCTTCACGTCGTCAGCCAGCTTCACATCCAGGTTCGTACCCGTGCGGGTGATCGTGACGTTGCTATCCGAATTGCTGAAGTCGACCTTGCCGCCAGGCGCAACGTTCGCACCCGTGGCTTCGCCGTTGGCCGCCACATTCCAGCCTGCATTGGCCGTCTGGTCGACGATCTTCAGTTGCTCTTCGGTCGCCGCACGACCGACAGTCGCGAACGTCGGACCGGTCAAGGTCTTGTTGCTCAGGCCCTGGATGTCGTTCGTGACACCGCTGAGCTTGACCGTGCCACTGCTCACACCACCCGCCGACACCGCCGTCGTGGTGGTGCCGTCGTTGACGGTCAGACCCGTCGTGTTCACCACGCTCTGCCCCACGGTCACGCTGTTGTTGACCTTGACGTCGTCGGCCAGCTTGAAGTCCAGATCAGTGCCCGTGCGCTGGATCGTGACGTTGCCATCCGAGTTGCCGAAATTCACCTTGCCACCCGGCGCCACATTGCCGCCCGTGGCTTCGCCATTGGCCGCCACGTTCCAGCCCGCGTTGGCGGTCTGGTCGACGAGCTTGAGCTGCTCTTCGGTCGCTGCGCGGCCCACGGTCGCGAATGTCGGGTCGGTCAGGGTCTTGTTGCTGAGGCCTTGGACATCATTGGTGACGCCGCTGAGGTTCACTGTGCCGCTGGTCACGCCACCGGCCGAGACGGCCGTCGTGGTGGTTCCGTTGTTGACGGTCAGACCCGTGGTGTTCACGACGCTCTGCCCCACGGTCACGCTGTTGTTGACCTTCACATCGTCGGCCAGCTTCACGTCGAGATTGGTGCCCGTGCGAGTGATCGTGACATTGCCGTCCGAGTTGCTGAAGTCCACCTTGCCGCCCGGCGCCACGTTCGCACCCGTGGCCTCGCCATTGGCCGCCACGTTCCAGCCTGCATTGGCGGTCTGGTCGACGAGCTTCAGCTGCTCCTCGGTCGCGGCACGACCGACCGTCGCGAAGCTCGGATCGGTCAACGTCTTGTTGCCCAGCCCCTGGATGTCGTTGCTCACACCGCTGAGATTCACCGTACCGCTGCTCACGCCCCCAGCCGACACAGCCGTCGTGGTGGTCCCGTCGTTGACGGTCAGGCCCGCGTTGTCGACCCGGCTGTTGCCCGTGCTCAGGCTGCCCGCCGCCGTGAGGTTCACGTCCTTGTTGAGCGCGACATTCACCTGGCCGTCATTGGCAGCCCCCGTCTGCGTCACGGTCATGTTGCTGTCGCCATTGAACGTGACCTTGCCGTTCGGGCCGATGTTCGCCGTCGACGAACCCGCGCCATTGGCCGTCACGTTCCAGCCCGCATTGGCGGTCTGATCGACGAGCTTCAACTGCTCTTCGGTCGCCGCACGCCCCACCGTCGCAAAGCTCGGATCGGTCAGCGTCTTGTTGCTCAACCCCTGGATGTCGTTCGTGACCCCACTGAGATTCACCGTCCCGCTGCTCACGCCACCCGCCGACACGGCGGTCGTCGTGGTCCCGTTGTTGACCGTCAGCCCCGTGGTGTTGAGCACGCTCTGGCCCACCGTCACGCTGTTGTTGACCTTCACGTCATCGGCCAGCTTCACATCGAGATCGGTCCCGGTGCGGGTGATCGTGACGTTCCCATCCGAATTGCCGAAGTCCACCTTGCCGCCCGGCGCGACGTTGCCGCCCGTGGCCTCGCCGTTGGCCGCCACGTTCCAGCCCGCGTTCGCGACCTGGCTCACGGCCTTGAGCTGGCTCACGTTGACCGCGTCGCTGTCCGCGGCGCCCGCGGCCACGTTGGTGATCTGGCGCAACTGGCCATTGCCGCCCACGCTCACCGCCGCCAGCGTGCTGGTGGTGTCGGCGATCGCCGTGCCGCTCTTCGCGGCGGTGCCGGTGCCCGGGTCGTAGCCGACCACGCCCGCGGCCGTGTTCGCCAGCGAGTTGCTGCCCAG
>NZ_JBZAYE010000572.1:0-4674 GCF_058244205.1 Variovorax sp. 20P10.2.4 | reverse complement strand
GCCGGCCGTCGGGCGGCGCGCGCTCGGGCAGCGCGGCCAGGAGCGCCTCGGTGTAGGGATGCTGCGGCGTCGCGAACAGCCGGTCCACGCGCTGCTGCTCCATCACCTGGCCCGCATACATCACGGCGATGCGCTGCGCCATCTCGCTGACCACGCCCATGTTGTGCGTGATCAGCACCAGCGCCATGCCGCGCTCCTTCTGCAGGTCGCGCAGCAGGTCGAGGATCTGCGCCTGGATCGTGACGTCGAGCGCGGTAGTCGGCTCGTCGGCGATCAGCAGGCGCGGGTTGCAGGCGATCGCCATCGCGATCATCACGCGCTGGTTCATGCCGCCCGAGAGCTGGTGCGGATAGCTAGAGAGGCGCGACGACGCGGCCGGGATGCCGACCTGCTCGAGCAGTTCGGTGGCGCGCTTCTTAGCCGCGCGCCGGTCGAGCCCGAGGTGCAGGCGCAGCGTCTCCATCAACTGGAAGCCGATGGTGAAGCAGGGGTTGAGGCTGGTGGTGGGCTCCTGGAAGATCATCGCGACCTCCTTGCCCACCAGCGTGCGGCGCGCCTTGTCGGAGATGCCGAGCAGGTCGCGGCCCGCGAAGCGCATGTGGTCGGCGCGCACGCGGCCCGGGAAGCCGATCAGCCCCATCAGCGCCATCATGGTCACGCTCTTGCCCGAGCCCGATTCGCCGACGATGCCGAGCACCTCGCCCTCCTCGAGCGAGAGGCTCACGCCGTCGACAGCATGCATCACGCCGCCCTGGGTCGGGAATTCGACGTGCAGATCCTGGATGTCGAGCAAAGGCATCGATGCGTTCCCTTGCTTCAGCGCTTGAGCTTCGGATCGAGCGCGTCGCGCAGACCGTCGCCCAGCAGGTTGAAGGCCAGCACCGCCGCGAGGATGGCGAGGCCGGGGAAGGTCACGACCCACCAGGCGCGCAGCACGAACTCGCGCGCATCGGCCAGCATGGTGCCCCACTCGGGCGAGGGCGGCTGCGCGCCGAGGCCGAGGAAGCCGAGCGCTGCCGCGTCGAGGATGGCGGTGGAGATGCCCAGCGAGGCCTGCACGATCAGCGGCGCCGCGCAGTTCGGCAGCACCTCGCGGAACATCAGGCGCAGGGTGCCGGCGCCGCTGACGCGCGCCGCGGTCACGTAGTCGCGCGAGACCTCGGCGATGACGGCCGCGCGCGTGATGCGCACGTAGTGCGGCAGCACGACGATGGCCACGGCGAGCATCGCGTTGATGAGGCCGGGCCCGAGGATGGCCACGATCACGATCGCGAGCAGCAGGCTCGGCAGCGTGAGGATGATGTCCATCAGCCGCATGATCGCGATCTCGAGCACGCCGCGGAAGAAGCCCGCGACCAGGCCGAGCACCACGCCCACCACCACCGAGATCGCGACCACCGCGACGCCGATCGACAGCGACAGGCGCGCGCCGTACATGAGGCGCGAGAGGATGTCGCGGCCGATGGCGTCGGTGCCCAGCAGGTAGGTGAGCGAGCCGCCCTGCTGCCAGGCCGGCGGCTGCAGGAACACGGCGCTGTTGGTCTGGTTCGGCGCATGCGGCGCGATCCACGGCGCGAGCAATGCGACCAGCAGCAGCACGGCGATGGTGACCAGGCCGATCACCGCACCGCGGTTGGCGGAGAAAGCGCTCCAGAATTCGCGCCAGGGTCCGGGCGGCGCCGTGGCACCGGAGGTGGCGCTGGGAAGGGTGTGGGTCGATGCCATGGATTCAGCGCCGGATGCGGGGGTTGATGACGCCGTAGGTCAGGTCGACCAGCAGGTTGACCAGCATCACGATGCCGCCGAGCAGCAGCATGCCGCCCTGCAGCACCGGATAGTCGCGCCGGCCGATCGCCTCGATCAGCCACTTGCCGACGCCGGGCCACGAGAAGATGGTCTCGGTGAGGATGGCGCCGGTGAACAGCACGCCCACCTGCAGCCCGATCACGGTGACGACCGGGATCAGCGCGTTGCGCAGCGCATGCAGGCCCACCACGCGAAAGGGCGACAGGCCCTTGGCGCGCGCGGTGCGGATGTAGTCCTCGCCGAGCACCTCGAGCATGGCCGAGCGCGTCATGCGCGCGATCACCGCGAGCGGCACCGTGCCCAGCACCACGGCCGGCAGCACGAGGTGATGCAGCGCCGACCAGAAGGCATCGATCTCGCCGGCGCGCAATGCATCGAGCAGCAGGAAACCGGTGTCGGGCTCGACGTAGTACTGCACCGCGATACGGCCCGAGACCGGCGTCCAGCCCAACTGCACCGAGAAGAAGAGGATGAGCAGCAGGCCCCACCAGAAGATCGGCATCGAGTAGCCGGTGAGCGAGGTGGCCATCACGCCGTGATCGAAGATCGAGTTGCGCCGCACCGCCGCGAGGATGCCCGCGGGCAGCCCGAGCAGCAGCGCGAACACGATCGCGCAGACGCCGAGCTCGATGGTGGCGGGGAACAGCGCGAGGAACTCGTTCATCACCGATTCCTGCGTGATCAGCGACTTGCCGAGATCGCCATGCAGCACGCGCGCGATGTAGATGCCGTACTGCACGATCACCGGCTTGTCGAGGCCGTAGGCGGTGAGCAGCTCGGCATGGCGCGCGGGGTCGATCCCGCGCTCGCCGGCCATGGTTTCAATGGGGTCGCCCGGCACCAGCCGGATGAGGAAGAAGGCAAGCAGCGTCATGCCGAAGAAGGTCGGCACCAGCAAGCTCACGCGCGTGAGGAGGAAGCGAAACATCGACCCGCAATATGCAAGATCGATGCCGCGGCCCCACCCGGGCCGAACCCTTACTTTTTGGCGTCGCGCAACTCTCTGCGCAGGATCTTTCCGACCGGTGTCTTCGGCAGGTCAGTGCGAAACTCTACGATTCGCGGCTGCTTGTAACCCGTAAGGTTTGCTCTGCAGTATTCGCGCACCTGCGCCTCGGTGAGCGACTCGTCCTTCTTCACGATCACGAGCTTCACGGCCTCGCCGGTCTTCTCGTCGTTCACGCCCACGGCCGCGCATTCGAGCACGCCCGGAATCTGTGCGACCACGTCCTCGATCTCGTTCGGGTACACGTTGAAGCCCGACACCAGGATCATGTCCTTCTTGCGATCGACCACCTTGAAGTAGCCGCGTTCGTCGACCACGCCGATGTCGCCGCTCTTGAAGTAGCCGTCGCTGGTCATGACCTTCGCGGTCTCGTCGGGGCGCTGCCAGTAGCCGGCCATCACCTGCGGTCCCTTGATCGCGATCTCGCCGGGCTCGCCGAGTGCAACCTCGTTGCCGTTGTCGTCGAGCAGCTTGAGCCAGGTGCTCGGCAGCGGCACGCCGATCGTGCCGGTGTAGGCCTTGCTGTCGGTCGGGTTGCAGGTGGTCGAGGGCGAGGTCTCGGACAGGCCGTAGCCCTCGCAGATCGGGCAGCCGGTCTTCTCGAGCCAGAGCTTCGCGACCGCGGCCTGCACCGCCATGCCGCCGCCCACCGAGACCTTGAGGTTGGACCAGTCGACGGTGTTGAAGTCGGGATGGTTGGCCAGGCCGTTGAACAGCGTGTTGACCGCGGGGAAGCTGTGGATCGTGTGCTTCGACAGTTCCTTGAGCACCGCGGGCAGGTCGCGCGGATTCGGAATCAGGATCAACTTGCCGCCCGTGCGCATGCTCAGCATCATGCCGACCGTGAACGCGAAGATGTGATACAGCGGCAGCGCGCACACGCTCGTGGGTTGCTGGCCCGCGGGCACCTTGCGCATCACCGGTTCGTTCCAGGCCTCGGACTGCAGCACGTTGGCGATCACGTTGCGATGCAGCAGCACCGCGCCCTTCGACACGCCCGTGGTGCCGCCGGTGTACTGCAGCACCGCGACGTCGTCGGCGCCGATGGCCGGCGTCTGCAGCTTGCGGCCCGCGCCCTGGTCGAGCGCATCGTTGAAGCGCACCGCGCCCGGCAGGTTGAAGGCCGGCACCAGCTTCTTGACGTTGCGCACCACGTAGTTGACGAGCGCGCCCTTGAGGAAGCCGAGCCGGTCGCCCATCGAGGCCAGCACGATGTGCTTGATCGGCGTGGCCGCGATGCACTGCTGCAGCGTGACGCCGAAGTTCTCCATGATGACGATCGCCTTCGCGCCCGAGTCCTTGAGCTGGTGCTCGAGTTCGCGCGGCGTGTACAGCGGATTCACGTTCACCAGGATCAGGCCCGCGCGCAGGATGCCGGCCACCGCGATCGGGTACTGCGGGCAGTTGGGCATCATGGCCGCGACGCGGTCGCCCTTGGCCAGGCCCAGCCCCTGCAGGTAGGCCGCGAAGGCCTTGCTGAGCTTGTCGGTCTCGGCATAGCTCACGTCCTTGCCCATGAAGCTGTAGGCCGTGCGGTCGGCGTACTTCGAGAAGCTCTCTTCCATGAGACCGACCAGCGAGGGGTACTGCGATGGGTCGATGTCGGCAGGCACGCCTTGCGGGTAACTGCTGAGCCAGGGACGATCGGTCATGGATGTGTCTCCTCCGGAGTCGGATTGGGATGAAAACGAAAACGGCGCCTGAGCGGCGCCGTAAGGGTTTGCCCGCAGAGCGCGGGCCGGGACGGAACCTCGGCCTATTCGATGGCCTTGCCCATATCTTCCACTACTTTTTTGGCATCGCCAAAGACCATCATGGTCTTGTCCATGTAGAAGAGTTCGTTGTCCAGCCCTGCGTAGCCG
>NZ_JBZAYE010000571.1:0-4697 GCF_058244205.1 Variovorax sp. 20P10.2.4 | reverse complement strand
CGTGCCCGACCTGTTCGCGCAGATCCTGCTGGGCTACGGCCTCTACCAGGCGCTGTTGCTGCTGCGCCTGCTGCCGTGGATCTCGCGCCAGTCCTTCACGCCTGGCTACTGGGCCTTCAGCTTCGGCGTGGGCGCGCTGCCGACGCTCGCGATGCGGCTGGTGGCGGCCGGCGCCACGGGGCCGGTGCGCTGGCTCGCACCGCTCTTGTTCGTGGCCGCCAACGCGATCATCGGCCTCTTCGCGGCGAAGACCCTGGCGCTGCTGGTGCGCGGCCGGCTGCTGCCTAGGGCCTGTTAACCCTATTCAAGGGGTCGCGTTGCCCCGCAAAGGGGCTGGATGCAAGGCGCCCGCGCGCAGCAAGGCTGATGCCTTGCAAGCGCGGGCAACGCCGCAGACGGCCCCTTTGCGGGGCAACCCGCAGGGAAGCTCGCCAGAGCCCGCCCCTCGGCGTTGCGCTCCTAGCGTGTGCGGACGCACACGCGTCGTCGCGCGCCTTGATGGGCGGGCTCTGGCGAGCTTCGCGACCCCTTGAATAGGGTTAACAGGCCCTAGCGTGCCGGTTGCAACACCTTCGCGCTGAAAGGTCCGCGGGCTGGTCTCACAATGCGCGCTGTCGTTGCGACAACCATCGAACCGAACGCATCCAAGGAGATCCATCCATGAAGGCCCAGAACATCCTCCAGACCATCGGCAACACGCCGCACGTGCGCATCCAGCGCCTGTTCGGCAACGCGAAGCAGCAGGTCTGGGTCAAGGCCGAGCGCGCCAACCCCGGCGGCTCGATCAAGGACCGCATCGCGCTCGCGATGGTGGAGGACGCAGAGAAGAGCGGCGCGCTCAAGCCCGGCGGCACCATCGTCGAACCCACCTCGGGCAACACCGGCATCGGCCTGGCGATGGTCGCGGCCGTCAAGGGCTACAAGCTGATCCTGGTGATGCCCGACAGCATGTCGGTGGAGCGCCGCCGGCTGATGCTGGCCTACGGCGCCACCTTCGACCTGACACCGCGCGCGGGCGGCATGAAGGCCTCGATCGCGCGCGCCGAGGAGATCGTGGCGGGCACGCCCGGCGCCTGGATGCCGCAGCAGTTCAACAACCCGGCCAACGTCGAGGTGCACGTGCGCACCACGGCCGAGGAGATCGCGGCCGACTTCCCCGAGGGCATCGACGTGCTGATCACCGGCGTGGGCACCGGCGGCCACATCACCGGCGTGGCGCGCGTGCTCAAGAAGAAGTGGCCGAAGCTGCAGGTGTTCGCGGTCGAGCCCGTGGCCTCGCCCGTGATCTCGGGCGGCCAGCCCGCGCCGCACCCGATCCAGGGCATCGGCGCCGGCTTCATCCCGAAGAACCTCGACACCGCGCTGCTCGACGGCGTGCTGCAGGTCGATGCCGAACCCGCGCGCGAGATGGCGCGCCGCTGCGCCACCGAGGAAGGCATGCTGGTGGGCATCTCCTCGGGCGCCACGCTGGCGGCCATCGCGCAGAAGCTGCCCTCGCTGCCCGAGAACGCGGTGGTGCTGGGCTTCAACTACGACACCGGCGAGCGCTACCTGTCGGTCGAGGGCTTCCTGCCCGCCTGATCCCCTCGCGCTCTCCCCGTTGCGGCCAGCTATCCCTTTGATAGCGGCCCAACGCGTAAAATCGTCGGCCTGCTTGATAAACACAAGCCCCACGACATGCTGAGAATCTCCGAACTCAAACTTCCGCTCGACCATGCGCCCGAGGCGCTGGCCGCGCTGATCGCCCGCACCCTCGAGGTCCCGCCCGAGGCGATCTCCTCCCACACCGTCTACAAGCGCAGCTTCGATGCGCGCAAGGCCGAGCTGCTGACGGTCTACATCTGCGACGTGGCGCTCGCCGACGCGAAGCGCGAGGCCGCGCTGCTCGCGCAGCACGCCGGCCATCCGCACATCCAGCCCGCGCCCGACATGCGCCACACGCTGCCGGCGGACGTGCCCGCGGGCGCGAGCCGCCCGGTGGTGATCGGCTTCGGCCCCTGCGGCATCTTCGCGGCGCTGATGCTGGCGCAGATGGGCCTGCGCCCGATCGTGCTGGAGCGCGGCAAGACCGTGCGCCAGCGCACCAAGGACACCTGGGGCCTGTGGCGCAAGAGCGTGCTCAACCCCGAGTCGAACGTGCAGTTCGGCGAGGGCGGCGCCGGCACCTTCTCCGACGGCAAGCTCTACAGCCAGATCAAGGACCCGCGCTTCCTCGGCCGCAAGGTGATGGAGGAGTTCGTGAAGGCCGGCGCGCCGCCCGAGATCCTCTACGTCGCGCATCCGCACATCGGCACCTTCAAGCTGGTGAAGGTGGTGGAGAACATCCGCGAGCAGATCGTGGCGCTCGGCGGCGAGATCCGCTTCGAGCAGCGCGTGACCGACGTGCGCATCGAGGATGGGCATTTGCGCGGCCTCACCGTGCTCGACCAGGCCACCGGCCAGAGCCACGAGCTGCGCGCCGACCACGTCGTGATGGCGCTCGGCCACAGCTCGCGCGACACCTTCGCGATGCTGCACGAGCGCGGCGTGCACATCGAGGCCAAGCCCTTCTCGATCGGCTTTCGCGTCGAGCATCCGCAGGGCCTGATCGACCGCGCGCGCTGGGGCCGCCATGCGGGCCACCCGATGCTGGGCGCGGCCGACTACAAGCTGGTGCACCACGCGAGCAACGGCCGCTCGGTCTACAGCTTCTGCATGTGCCCGGGCGGCACCGTGGTCGCGGCCACCAGCGAGCCGGGCCGCGTGGTCACCAACGGCATGAGCCAGTACTCGCGCGCCGAGCGCAACGCCAACGCGGGCATCGTGGTGGGCATCGACCCGCGCGACTACCCCGAGGGCCCGCTGGCCGGCATCGCGCTGCAGCGCGCGCTCGAGTCCAACGCCTTCGTGCTCGGCGGCGGCGACTACCGCGCGCCGGGCCAGCTGGTGGGCGACTTCATCGCCGGCAAGCCCTCCACCCAGCTCGGCGAGGTGATGCCCTCGTACAAGCCGGGCGTGACGCCGACCGACCTGCACCGCGCGCTGCCCGACTTCGCGATCGAGGCGATGCGCGAGGCCTTCCCGGCCTTCGGCCGCAAGATCAAGGGCTTCGACCTGCACGACGCGGTGCTCACCGGCGTCGAGACGCGCACCTCCTCGCCGATCCGGATCACGCGCGGCGAGGACTTCCAGAGCCTCAACGTGCGCGGCCTCTACCCGGCCGGCGAGGGCGCGAGCTACGCGGGCGGCATCCTGTCGGCCGGCGTGGACGGCATCAAGGTCGCGGAAGCCGTGGCACGCGGCCTGCAGGCCGAGGCCGAACGGCAGCGCACCGCCGCCGTCTGAGAACGCCATGACGACGACGCACGACCGCGCTCCCCTCGCCTTCGCACGACCGGGCACCGGCGCCTTCGCGCTCGCCATCGGCGCGATGGCGCTGGTGGTGCTCGCCTCCAACATCCTGGTGCAGTTCGCGATCAACGACTGGCTGACCTGGGGTGCCTTCACCTACCCGGTCGCCTATCTCGTGAGCGACCTCGTCAACCGGCGCTTCGGCCCCGGCATGGCGCGCCGCGTGGCCTGGATCGGCTTCGCGGTGGCGGTGGTGGTGTCGCTGCTGCTCGCGCCGGCGCGCATCGCGCTGGCCTCGGGCAGCGCCTTCATCGCCTCGCAGCTGCTCGACATCCGCGTCTTCGACCGCCTGCGCCGCGGCCTCTGGTGGCGCGCGCCGCTGGTGGCCACCGTGGTCGCGGCGGTGCTCGACAGCATCGTGTTCTGGGGCATCGCCTTCGCGGGCACCGACGGCCCCTGGCTCACCTGGGCGCTCGGCGACCTCGGCGTGAAGCTGGCGGTCGGCGTGTTCATGCTGCTGCCGTTCCGCCTGCTGATCGGCCGCCAGGCGATGCGCCCGGCCCTGCGCTGACCGAACAACCCGGGACCCATTCCATGCAGGACGACGACCGCTTCCATTTCTACGAACCCGCGCTGGGCCACGGCCTGCCGCACGATCCGTTCAACGCGATCGTCGGCCCGCGGCCCATCGGCTGGATCTCCTCGCACGATGCGCAGGGCGTGCTCAACCTCGCGCCCTACAGCTTCTTCAACGGCTTCAACTACACGCCGCCGATCGTCGGCTTCGCGAGCATCACGGCCAAGGACAGCCTGCGCAACATCCGCGAGACCGGCGAGTTCGGCTGGAACCTCGCGACGCGCCCGCTGGCCGAGCCGATGAACCAGAGCTGCGCCGCGGTGCCGCCCGAGGTCGACGAGTTCGCGCTCGCCGGGCTCACGCCCGCGCCCTCGCGCCGCATCGCGGTGCCACGCGTGGCCGAGAGCCCGGTGTCTTTCGAATGCCGGCTGACGCAGATCGTGCAGCTGCAGGCCGCCGACGGCCGCGCCATCGAGACCTGGCTGGTGCTCGGCGAAGTGGTGGGCGTGCACATCGCGCGCGCGCTGCTGCGCGAAGGCATCTACGACACCGCCGCGGCGCAGCCGATCCTGCGCGGCGGCGGCCCGGCGGACTATTTCGAGATCCGGCACGACAATCTGTTCAAGATGTTCCGGCCCCGCTGACGCGCACCGCGCGCCGCCCCACCGACTTCCAACCCCTAATTCCGACTTCGCGCCCCGCGCCGAATCCCGAGCAATGACCGACGCCCCCACCACCGCCCCGAAGACGAATTCGCGCAACAAGCCGCGCGGCCCCCGCCCGGACCTGG
>NZ_JBZAYE010000570.1:0-4704 GCF_058244205.1 Variovorax sp. 20P10.2.4 | reverse complement strand
GCAGCGCCGCGACCGTGGGCAGCACCAGCGCCGAACGGTCGAAGGCCTGCAGCCGCTGTTCGGCTTCAGCGAGGCTGGTCGACTGCCAGAAGGCCGCGATGCTGCGAAGCACGTCGCGCGTGCCGCCGCGCAGCAGCCAGCCCTTCCAGAGGATCACGACCCAGCTCGAAATCGACATCGCGAGCAGCAGCGCGGCCACCGAGCGGCTGACGCCGTCGCCGTGGGTCAGCAGTTCGAGGACGCTCATCGTCGGGGATGGCGGAGAAAGGCCGGGCTCAGCGCAGGCCGAGCACGTCGAACATGTCGAACAGGCCGGCGCGCTGGTCGGCCAGGAAGCGCACCGCGCGCAGGCTGCCCTGCGCATAGTTGGCGCGGCTCGAGGACTTGTGGGCGATCTCGATGCGCTCGCCGGTGCCGGCGAACAGCACCGTGTGGTCGCCGACGATGTCGCCGCCGCGCACGGTGGCGAAGCCGATGGTCGACGGGTCGCGTTCGCCGGTCACGCCTTCGCGGCCGTAGACCGCGCATTCCTTGAGGTCGCGGCCCAGCGCATCGGCGATCACCTCGCCCATCTTGAGCGCGGTGCCCGAGGGGGCGTCGATCTTGTGGCGGTGGTGGGCCTCGACGATCTCGATGTCGTAGCCGGTGGACAGCGCCTTGGCCGCCATTTCGAGCAGCTTGAAGGTGACGTTGACGCCCACGCTCATGTTGGGCGCCATGACGATCGCGATGTCCTTGGCGATCTCGGCGATCTCGGCCTTCTGCGCGTCGCTGAAGCCGGTGGTGCCGATCACAGCCTGCACGCCGAGCTCGCGGCAGACGGCCAGGTGGGCCATCGTGCCCTCGGGGCGGGTGAAGTCGATCAGCACCTGGGCGTCCTGCAGGCCCGCGCGCAGGTCGGCGGCGATGGCCACGCCGCTGGCGAAGCCGAGGAAGGCGCCCGCGTCGCTGCCGATGGCGGGACTGGCGGCCACGTCGAGCGCGCCGGCCAGGCGGCAGTCGGGGGTGTTGCGAACCGCCTCGATCAGCATGCGGCCCATGCGGCCCGACGCGCCGGCGACGGCAACCCGGCGCGCGGCCGGCGTGGAGGAGGTGGTGGTGTTGGAGTCGGTCACGCGGATTCGGGCTTGCTTGCCGTCGGGGGACGGTAGGGACGATGGGTGGGGAAACCGCGCCGCCCCGCCAAGCCAGGTTCGGCGCGCCGGCCGGGCGCCGCTTTTAGCGCGCGGCCTCGAGCGGCGGGTAGGCGGCCGGCAGCGGGGGCAGCGTGGCGGGCGCCTTGCTCTCGGTGTCGGTGGCTTTCCGGTCGCCCTTGGGGTCGAACTTCTTGAGTTCTTCTTCCGTGGCCTCGAGCGGCGGCACCTTGCCGGTCTTCTTGCGGGTGTCGAGCGTGGCGACGAATTCTTCCTCGCTCGGCATCTCGCCGCCTTCCCAGCGCTCGAGCTGCTCGCCGTTGAAGAAGACGGTGAAGCGGCGTTCCTGCGGCTCCACGCCCTGGCGCCGGATCGTGAAGACGTAGTCCCAGCGGTTCGAATGGAAGATGTCGGTGAGCAGCGAGGTGCCGAGGATCTCGCGCACCTGCTGGCGCGACATGCCCGTCTTGAGCGCCGCGACCTGTTCCTTGGAAACGAAGTTGCCCTGGACCACCTCGACCTTGTAGGGGGTGACGGCCGACAGCGCGCCACGCGAGCGCTCGCTGAAACCGCTGCAGGCACCGAGGCCCAGGGTGACGGCAACGGCCGCAGCCAGCAGCCAGGGACGGCGTTGGAAAATGGCAGGCATTGGGGGGAAAGGGGGTAGCGATATGATCGGCCATTGTAGCGGCTGGCCCCTCCGGGGCCTTTGGCTGCCCAGGGCGCAGGAACCATCATGGCCAACATCGACGAACTCAAGAACACCGGCCTCAAGGCCACCCTGCCGCGGCTGAAGATTCTGGAAATCTTCCAGACCGGCGGCCAACGCCACATGACCGCCGAGGACGTGTTCCGGGTGCTGCTCAACGAGCATTCCGACATCGGCCTGGCCACCGTCTACCGGGTGCTCACCCAGTTCGAGCAGGCCGGCATCCTCGAGCGCAGCCATTTCGAGAGCGGCAAGGCCGTCTACGAACTCAATGAAGGCACGCACCACGACCACCTGATCTGCACCGCCTGCGGCAAGGTCGAGGAGTTCTACGACGCCGAGATCGAGCGCCGCCAGCAGCTGGTGGCCAAGGACAAGGGCTGGATCCTGCAGGACCACGCCATGTCGCTCTACGGCCTGTGCGGCGACTGCGTCAAGAAGCGCTGAGCTAGTCCGCGTCGCGCGCGCTTTCCATCGCCTTGTGGTGGCGCGCCACGAAATCGGCATAGGTGTCGATGCCGCGCAGCTGCAGGATCGAATTGCGCACCGCGGCCTCGACCAGCACGGCGATGTTGCGACCCGCCACCACCTGGATGATGACCTTGCGCACCGGAATGCCCAGCACGTCCTGCGTGAGCGGGGTCGAGGGCATGCGCTCGTAGTCGCGCTCGAAGCTGTCGCGCCGCACCAGGTGCACGATGAGCTTGAGCCGCATCTTCCGCCGCACCGCCGTCTCGCCGAAGATCGCGCGGATGTCGAGCAGGCCGATGCCGCGCACCTCGAGCAGGTTGAGCAGCAGGTCGGGGCAGCGGCCCTCGATGGTGTTCTGGTTGATGCGGTAGAGATCGACCGCGTCATCGGCCACCAGGCCGTTGCCGCGCGAGATCAGCTCGAGGCCGAGTTCGCTCTTCCCGAGGCCCGACTCGCCCGTGATCATCACGCCCATACCCAGGATGTCCATGAACACGCCGTGCATCGAGGTGCGCTCGGCGAAGTGCTTGGACAGGTAGGCGCGCAGCAGGTCGATCACGAAGGCCGAGGATTCGCGCGTGGCGAACAGCGGCAGCTGGGCGCGCTCGCAGATCGACAGCAGCTCGTCGGGCGCGGCCTGGCCGTCGGCCAGCACCAGCATCGGCGGCTCGAGCGTGACGATGCGGGCGATGCGCCGCGCGGTGTCCTCGGGGCTGCCGCGCGTCAGGTAGGCGACCTCGCGCGCGCCGAGAATCTGCACGCGGTACGGATGGATGTAGTTGAGGTAGCCGACCAGGTCGGCGGCCGACTGGGCGCGGCTGATGACTTCGGGATCGAACTGGCGCTCGGACGCGCCGAGTCCCGCGAGCCATTCCCAGCGCAGCGAGCCGCGGAACTCCTCGAACATGGCATCGGCGCTGATGACGGTCGGCTTCATGCGTTCAGGGCGCGGCGCGCGGCACCGCTTCGGAAGTGAGGGGGACGGGAAGAAGGGCAGCGCAGCTTAGCAGCAGCCACGCCCCGCGAGCCATGGGCTCAGGCGACTTGCGTGGAGTGCCAGCCGGCGATCAGGCCGTGCAGCGCGGCCGCGTCGGTGCTCGACTTGATCTGCTCGCGCAGGCCGGCGTCGCTCAGCAGCTCGGCGATCTCGGAGAGGATTTCGAGGTGCTTCTGCGTGGCGGCTTCGGGCACCAGCAGGAAGATCAGCAGGCCGACCGGCTGCTCGTCGGGGGCATCGAAGCCGATCGGGTTCGCAAGCTGGAACACCGCGGCCATCGGGGCCTTGAGGCCCTTGATGCGGCCATGCGGAATGGCGACGCCATGACCGAGGCCGGTGGAGCCGAGGCGCTCGCGCGCGAAGAGGCTGTCGGTGATCAGGGCGCGGCCCAGCCCGTGAAGGCTTTCGAACAGCAAGCCGGCTTCCTCGAAAGCACGCTTCTTGCTGGTGGCGTCAACGCTCACAAGCACTTGAGCGGGCGGCAGGATGGACGCGAGACGATTCATGGTGGGTCAGAGCGGGGGCGATTATGCACCTGCTTGGTAAAAACCCCCACTCCGCTTATCTACTTTCTGGTTACATGTTGCCCGCAGGCCTCGCTTCCCTCGACAGAGGCCCTTCAAACCCTTGATGGACAGTCGGAAAAGCCCATGAAAAAGCCGCCCGGAGGCGGCTTCGAGAGTCTCCGGCGCGACAGCCGGGAACCCGCTTCGTCTTACATCAGGCGCTTGGGCGCGCTGTGGTGATGGTCCTGCAGGCGGTCCTTGTGGCGCACCACCTGGCGGTCGAGCTTGTCGACCAGTTCATCGACCGCGGCATAGAGATCAGCGTGGCTCGACTCCGCGAACATGTCATTGCCCTTGACGTGGATGTTGCACTCGGCCCGTTGCCGGCGTTCCTTTTCCTTCTGCTTTTCCACCGTGAGGATCACCTTCACATCGACCACCTGGTCGAAATGTCGGGTGATCCGGTCCAGCTTGCTCGTGACGTAGGTGCGCAAGGCAGGGGTGACGTCGAGGTGATGACCGCTGATCGTCAAATTCATGAATGACCTCCTGGAATTGACGGTTGGGGAAATGACCATCGCTGCGGATACAGCGCGGCCGGCGAAAACGGTTGTGGGGCTGGGAGAAGAAGGGGGGAAGGGAAGAGAGAGGGGTGCGGGAGAGGAGAAGGTCGATTCACTATGCCCAAGCTGTCACGGTATTGCAATACCGGGGGATGCCCGGATGACGCACCGGCGGACCGCGTCGCATGCTCAGCTATTTCTTCCATAGCAGGCCCCAGCGGCCCCGCAAGCTGCGGGCCGCGTTGCGAACCATTGCTGCCGCGCCCATCTTTCGCGGCCATCCGCGCATGACCCTGCTGAAGAAAGGGCCGGGCTTGCTCAGCGC
>NZ_JBZAYE010000057.1:0-21671 GCF_058244205.1 Variovorax sp. 20P10.2.4 | reverse complement strand
TGCAGGCCACGAGCAGCGCGGTACCGGCCAGCAGGCCGAGGGCTAACTTGAACAGGCGCGAACGACGCAGACGTTGATTCATCATCAGGCTTGCTCCTCCCGAGCGGGTTGTGGACGGAAATGCCATCGGAACCGGGCCCGCGGCCGCGGCCCTCAAACCTTGCGCAGCCGCATGCGCGCGGCCTCGGCGTGGCCCTGCAGGCCCTCGCCCTCGGCCAGCGTGACGGCGATCGGCCCGAGCACCTGGGCCCCGGCCTCGCTGACCTCGATCAGGCTCGAGCGCTTCTGGAAGTCGTACACGCCCAGCGGGCTCGAGAAGCGCGCGGTGCCGCTGGTGGGCAGCACGTGGTTCGGGCCGGCGCAGTAGTCGCCGAGGCTCTCGCTGGTGAAGGCGCCGAGGAAGATCGCGCCGGCGTGGCGCAGCAGCGGCTCCCAGCGCTGCGGCTCGCTGCTGCTGACTTCCAGGTGCTCGGGTGCGATGCGGTTGCTGATCTCGCAGGCCTCTTCCATGCTCTTCGTGTGGATCAGCGCGCCGCGGCCATTGAGCGAGGCGGCGATGATCGCCGCGCGCGGCATGGTCGGCAGCAGGCGGTCGATCTCGGCCTGCACGCGGTCGATGTAGGCGGCGTCGGGGCACAGCAGGATGCTCTGCGCGAGCTCGTCGTGCTCGGCCTGGCTGAACAGGTCCATCGCCACCCAGTCGGGCGGCGTGCTGCCGTCGGCCAGCACCAGGATCTCGCTCGGGCCCGCGATCATGTCGATGCCCACGGTGCCGAACACGCGGCGCTTGGCGGCCGCCACGTAGGCATTGCCGGGACCGGTGATCTTGTCGACAGCGGGAATGGTCGCAGTACCGTAGGCCAGCGCGGCCACGGCCTGCGCGCCGCCGATGGTGAAGGCACGCGTGACGCCGGCCACGTAGGCGGCCGCCAGCACCAGCACGTTGCGCTCACCCTTGCCCGACGATTCGCCGCCGGCGCCGCCGGTGGCCACGCTGCCCTTCACCGGGGTGGGCACGACCATGATGATCTCGCCCACGCCGGCCACGTGGGCCGGAATCGCGTTCATCAGCAGGCTCGACGGATAGGCCGCCTTGCCGCCGGGCACGTAGATGCCCACGCGATCGAGCGGCGTGACCTTCTGGCCCAGCAGCGTGCCGTCGGCATCGCGGTAGCTCCAGCTCTCGCCCGAGGCCTTCTTCTGCGCCTCGTGGTAACTGCGCACCCGGTCGGCCGCGGCCTGCAACGCCTCGCGCTGCACGGCGGGCAGCGAGTCGAAGGCCTGCTTGAAGTCGGCCTGGGTCAGTTCGAGTTCGGACACCGAAGCGGCGCCCAGGCCGTCGAAGCGGCGCGTGTACTCGAGCACCGCCGCGTCGCCGCGCGTCTGCACGTCGGCCAGGATGTCGGCCACCGTCTTCTCGATCGCGGCATCGGCATCCGCGGACCAATGCAGCCGCGCCTTGAATTCAGCATCGAAGCTGGCTGAAGTCGTGGACAGTCGGGCGGGGGCTGCTTGCAGGGTCATTTGGCGAAGTGCGGTTCGAGGGATCAGGCGGAGGGAATGGCCGACGCGAAGGCGTCGATGATGCGGCGGATGGGTTCGCGCTTGAGCTTGAGCGCGGCCTGGTTGACGACCAGGCGCGCGCTGATGTCCATGATGCGCTCGACCTCGACCAGCTGGTTGGCCTTGAGCGTGTTGCCGGTCGAGACCAGGTCGACGATGGCGTCGGCCAGGCCGGTCAGCGGCGCGAGCTCCATGCTGCCGTAGAGCTTGATCAGGTCGACGTGCACGCCCTTGCTGGCGAAGAAGTCGCGCGCCAGGCCCACGTACTTGGTCGCGACCTTGAGGCGCGAGCCCTGGCGCACGGCCGAGGCGTAGTCGTAGTCGGCGCGCACGGCCACGCTGAGGCGGCAGGCAGCGATGCGCAGATCGAGCGGCTGGTACAGGCCCTGGTTGCCGTGCTCGAGCAGCACGTCGAGGCCGGTCACGCCGAGGTCGGCGCCGCCGTACTGCACGTAGGTCGGCACGTCGGAGGCGCGCACCAGCACCACGCGCACGTCGGGGCGGGTGGTGCCGAGGATCAGCTTGCGCGACTTCTCGGGGTCTTCCGTGACCTCGATGCCGGCCGCGGCCAGCAGCGGCATGGTCTCTTCGAAGATGCGGCCTTTGGAAAGCGCCAGGGTGATCATGCGGTGGCTCCGGTCACGCGTTCGATGTCGGCCCCAAGGCCGCGCAGCTTGGCTTCCATGCGGTCGTAGCCGCGGTCCAGGTGGTAGATGCGGTCGACCAGGGTCTCGCCCTCGGCCACCAGGCCGGCGATGACCAGGCTGGCCGAGGCGCGCAGGTCGGTCGCCATCACGGTGGCGCCCGACAGTTGCTGCACGCCCTCGACCATCGCCACCTTGCCCTCGACGTGGATGCGCGCGCCCAGGCGCACCATCTCGTTCACGTGCATGAAGCGGTTCTCGAAGATGGTCTCGGTGACCATCGAGGCGCCGTGTGCGATCACGTTGAGCGCCATGAACTGCGCCTGCATGTCGGTCGGGAAGCCCGGGTACTCGGTGGTGCTGAAGCTCTGGGCCTTGAGCTGTTCGGCGCCCTTCGAGGCGATGCGGATGCCGTCCTGCGCGCAGGCCACTTCGCAGCCGGCGTCGCGCAGTTTGTCGATCACCGCGTCGAGATGGTCGCCGCGCGCATGGCGCAGCAAGGCCTCGCCGCCCGCGGCCGCCACGGCGCACAGGAAGGTGCCGGCCTCGATGCGGTCGGCCACCACGGCGTGCTCGCAGCCGTGCAGCGTCTCGACGCCCTGGATGCGGATGTGGCTGGTGCCGTGGCCCTCGATCTTCGCGCCCATGCGGATCAGCATCTCGGCCAGGTCGACGATCTCGGGCTCCTGCGCGGCGTTCTCCAGCAGCGTCTCGCCCTCGGCCAGCGCGGCCGCCATCAGGAAATTCTCGGTGCCGGTGACCGTGACCATGTCGGTCAGGATGCGCGCGCCCTTCAGGCGCGTGCGGCCGGCGGGCAGGCGCGCGACCATGTAGCCGTGCTCGACCACGATCTCGGCGCCCATGGCCTGCAGGCCCTTGATGTGCTGGTCGACCGGCCGCGAGCCGATGGCGCAGCCGCCCGGCAACGACACCTTGGCGTGGCCGAAGCGCGCCAGCAGCGGGCCCAGCGCCAGCACCGAGGCGCGCATCGTCTTCACGAGTTCGTACGGGGCCTCGGGGCGGGTCAGGTCGCCGGCGTTCAGGCGCACCGTGCCGTTGTCGTCGCGCTCGGCCGACACGCCCATGTTGCGCACCAGCTTGAGCATGGTCGACACGTCCTGCAGGCGCGGCACGTTGTGCAGCACCACGGGCTGGTCGGTCAGCAGGGCCGCGCACAGCTCAGGCAGCGCGGCGTTCTTGGCGCCGGAAATGAGTACTTCGCCGCGGAGCTGGCGCCCGCCGCGAATCAGGAGTTTGTCCATCGAAGGTCCAGCGAGTGGCTCGCAAAGGGCCCGCAGGCCCGGAGAGTTATTTTTCAGCCGCCGCCCATTCGGACGGCGTGTAGGTCTTCATCGAGAGCGCATGCACCTCATCGGTATGCATTTTCGCACCGAGGGTGGCGTAGACCCGCTGATGGCGCTGGATCGAGCGCTTGCCCTCGAATTCGGCCGAGACGATGGTGGCGTACCAATGTCGGCCGTCCCCCTCGAGCGCGATGTGCTCGCACGGCAGGTGGGACTGGATGATGGCCTTGAGTTGGTCTGCGGTCATGGAGTGTGGGGTGGGCCGTTCAGCCTCGGATTTTGTAGCCGATCTTCAGCAGGTGGACCGCGATCGCGCTGACCACGAGCCAGGCGCTGCCGACGATCCCGAAGCTCAGCCACGGCGAGGCGTCGCTGACACCGAAGAAGCCGTAGCGGAAGCCGTCGATCATGTAGAAGAAGGGGTTCAGGTGACTCACCGACTGCCAGAACGGCGGCAGCGAACCGATCGAATAGAACACGCCCGACAGGAAGGTCATGGGCATGATCAGGAAATTCTGGAACACGGCCATCTGGTCGAACTTCTCGGCCCAGAGCCCCGCGATCAGGCCCAAGGTGCCGAGCATGGCCGAGCCGAGCAGCGCGAACACCAGGATCCAGAGGGGCGCCGCGAAGTCCGGCACGGCGAAGAAGATCGTGACCAGGAACACGCCGAGCCCCACCGCCAGCCCGCGGATCACCGACGAGCCCACGTAGGCGAGGAACCAGCCCCAGTGCGACAGCGGCGTGAGCAGCACGAACACGAGGTTGCCCATGATCTTGCTCTGGATGATCGAGGACGAGCTGTTGGCGAACGCGTTCTGCAGCACGCTCATCATCACCAGGCCCGGGATCAGGAAGGCGGTGTAGCCGACGGTGCCGTAGACCTTCACGTGGTCTTCGAGCACATGGCCGAACACCATCAGGTAGAGCAGCGCGGTGAGCACCGGCGCGCCGACGGTCTGGAAGCCGACCTTCCAGAAGCGCAGCGTTTCCTTGTAGAGCAGCGCGCGCCAGCCGGTGACAGCCATCATCGCGCGACCTCCAGCGGCGTCTGCTCGCCCGCCATCAGGTCGATGAACACGTCTTCCAGGTCGGCCTTGCGCATTTCCACGTCTTCCACCGCCACGCCGGCCTGCCGGATGGCGGCCAGCAGTTGTTCGACCTCATGCGCGTTCTGCGCCGGCAGCTGCACGATGCGGCCCGTGATGCGCGCATGCTGGGCGATTTCCCAGGGCAGCATCGCATCGGTCTTGAAGCGCAGCACGTTGCTCGCGGCCGACTTCAGCAGCTCGCTGGTGCGGTCGAGCGCGATCACGCGGCCGAGCTTGAGCATCGCGATGCGGTTGCACAGCGCCTCGGCTTCCTCGAGGTAATGGGTGGTCAGGAGCACCGTGCTGCCCTGCTTGTTGAGCCGTGCGACGAACTGCCACAGCGTCTGGCGCAGTTCGACGTCGACACCCGCGGTGGGCTCGTCGAGCACGATCACCGGCGGCTTGTGCACCAGCGCCTGCGCCACCAGCACCCGGCGCTTCATGCCGCCCGAGAGCTGGCGCATGTTGGCGGTGGCCTTGTCGGTCAGGCCCAGGCTCTGCAGCAGCTCGTCGATCCAGGCCTCGTTGTTCCTGATGCCGAAGTAGCCCGACTGGATGCGCAGCGACTCGCGCACGTTGAAGAAGGGGTCGAACACCAGCTCCTGGGGCACGATGCCGAGCTGGCGACGGGCCTCGGCGTAATCGCGCTGCACGTCGAAGCCGTGCACGCGGATCGACCCGGACGTGGGACGCGACAGGCCCGCGAGCATGCTGATCAGCGTGGTCTTGCCGGCCCCGTTGGGACCGAGCAGGCCGAAGAACTCGCCGGGCTCGATGTCGAAGCTGACCTCATCGACCGCTCGCAGCCCGGCCTTGCCCTGGGCCCGCTGCTGTCGTGAGGGAGGATAGGTCTTGGAGACCGATTGGAATGAGATCGCGGGCATGGGAGGCCGGGATTTTAAGGGCGCGGGTCCTCCAGCGCAGTTCGTGCGGGAATGCAAGCCCGGCGGACCCTTAAGGACCGCGGGCCCGGTTCGGATCAGAATCGCGCCCGACGCCGGGCGGGGCACCGCCACCGCCGGCCGTCGCAAGGAGCCCTCGTGATGCGATCGTTGCACCGCCCTCCCCGGCCCTGGCTGGCCGCCGGGGCCCTCATTCTTGCGAGCCTGCTGTCCGCCTGTGGCGGCGGCGGTGGTGGAGGGGGTGGAGGCTTCCCCGGCGTCGGTGGAGCGCCGCCGCCCAGCACGGCCGAGCTGCCGGCCCGCGAGGCGCTGATCGCCCGCGCGCGTGCGCTCGAGCTCAACACGCCCTACGTGCCGCCGCCCGGCAACGTGCTCGAACACAACACCTCGGGCTATGCCAAGGCGATGTGCTCGGCGGTCTTCATCACCGGGCTCGACCCGGACGTCGCCGCCGAGACCATCGGCTACTTCGTCGGGCCGTATTCGGAACGCCGGAAGGTGGGCAAGCCGGTCGTCGACCGCACGAAGCGCGAGGTGCGCATCGCCATCCCCGGCGGCCCGACGCTGACCGCGCGCCAGTTCGGCTCGCAGGGCTGCGTGACGCTGCCGCCCGGGCGCGACGACGTGTTCTTCACGCCGCTCGAGGTCAAGAGCACGCTGCCCGATGCGGCCACCCAGCCCTGGCCGATGGGCGACCTGCTGCCGAGCACCCCGCCGCCGGTCGGCGTGAACATGGCCAAGGTGGCGCAGGCCGTGGACGCCGCCTTCGCCATCCCCGAGGCCTACACCTCGGCCTTCGTGGTCACGCACAAGGGCCGGATCATCGGCGAGCGCTACATGCAGGGCATCGGCCCGACGACGCCGCTGGAATCGTGGTCGATGGGCAAGAGCGTGGTGGCCACGATGATGGGCGTGCTGATCAAGCAGGGCGTCTACACGCTCGACCAGCCGGCGCCGATTCCCGAATGGCAGGGCGAAGGCGACGGCCGCCAGAAGATCCGCATCTCGGACCTGCTGCACATGTCGAGCGGGCTGCGCATCAAGGCGCCCGACGATCCGGACTTCGATCCCAACGGCACCTACCCCGACCACCTCTACTTCTACACGGGGCGGATCAACGCCTTCAACTACGCCGCCACGCGGCCGCAGCAATGGCAGCCCAACCTCGTGGGCCGCTACCGCAACACCGACCCGGTGCTCGCCAGCTACCTGGTGCGCCTCGCGGTCGAGAAGCGCGGCGAGGAGTACCTCTCGTTCCCGCAGCGCGCGCTGTTCGACAAGATCGGCATCCGCTCGATGGTGCTGGAGACCGACCCCTACGGCAATTTCCTGGCGCAGGGCTACGACTTCATGTCGGGCCGCGACTGGGCGCGGCTGGCCAATCTGTACCTGCAGGACGGGGTCTGGAATGGCGAGCGCCTGCTGCCCGAGGGCTACGTGAACTTCGTGCGCACCGTGGCGCCGGGCTGGGCGGCCGACAAGCGGCCGATCTACGGCGGCTTCTTCTGGCTCAACGGCGCGATCAGCGGTGCCACCGTGTTCCCGGTGCCGACCTCGGCCTACTACATGCTGGGGGCCGACGGGCAGGTGGTGCTGATCGTGCCCTCGCACGACCTGGTGATCGTGCGCATCGGGCACTCGAAGGGCGCACCGGTCTACAGCCGGTCGCTCAACGATGCGCTGAAGCTGCTGATGGAGGCCGTTCCAGCCTCCTGAGCTCGTAAAGACGAGGGGAAGTAGGGATCAGGGCGCGGCCGGCAGCAGGCCGGCGATCCCGTAGAGCGCCGCCAGCTCGCGCAGTCGCGGCGACAGGCCCTTCACCGCGAAGCCGCGCCCGAGCGCGCTGGCCTCGCGGCGGCATTCGAGCAGCACCGCCAGCGCCGACGAGTCGAACTGCACCAGCGCGCTGGCATCGACCACGGTGGCGGAGGCATCGGCCTGGCCGGCGAGGCCCTTCTGCAGCATGCGCATGCAGGCGGGCGCCTCGTCGTGCGTGAGCTTCGTCGGCAGGACCAGCATGGCCTCGGCTCCTGTTTTGGCGTGCCGGCCGGGCTCAGCCCTTGCCGCTGCCCTTGTTGCGGGCGGCCAGCGCGGTGATCAGGCCGTCGATGCCGCGGGCGTTGATCTCCTGCGAGAACTGGGTGCGGTAGGTATCGACCAGCCACACGCCGAGCACGTTGAGGTTGTAGACCTTCCAGCCGCCGCCCTGGCCGGGCGTCTTCTCGAGGCGGTAGTCGAGCTGGACCGGGTCGCCGCGGCCGCGGACCTCGGTGCGCACCAGCACTTCCTTGTCGTCGGGCGAACCGCGGTAGGGACGCACGGTGACGGTCTGATCGCTCACCTGGTCGAGCGCGCCGGCATAGGTGCGCACCAGCAGGGTCTTGAACTCTTCCTGCAGGCGCTTCTGCTGCTCGGGCGTGGCCTGGCGCCAGGCCGGGCCGACGGCCGAGGCGGTCATGCGCTGGAAGTTGACGTTCGGCATGATCTTGCTGTCGACCAGCAGCATGATCTTGTTGACGTCGCCGGCCTTGATCGAGGTGTCGGCCTTGATGGTCTCGAGCACGTCGGTCGACAGCCGCTTGACCAGCGCGTCGGGCGCTTCGTCCGCGGCCTGCGCGGGACGCATGAAGGCGACGCCGGCGCCGATCAGCAGCGCGCCGGCCAGCACCAGGCGGCCGAGGCTGCGTCGTTGAATCAAGGTCTGGGTTTTTGTCATGATCGTGAGTCCCTCTGGTTGAATCTGCCGCGCGGCTCTTCGAAAAAGAGAGCAGCCGCGCCAAGTCTGGAACGGTTTCGACAGGGTACCGGCTCGCGGGGTTCCTGAACGTCGGATGAAGCCTGCAACCGGATGCAAGCAAATGCCGCAGCCGGTTGCCTGGGTCGCCATGCGCCAGGCACGGCGGGCCGGCGCTTACTTGCCGTCGTTGCCCTTGCTGTCCTTGCCGTCGATGTCCTCGCGCTCGTCGGGCGGGTTGCCGTCGTAGATGTCGCTGCGGCGGTGCTGCAGGTAGGCGTCGCGCGTGAAGGTGTACTTGTCGAGCGCCGCATCGTCGAGCAGGCGGCCGGCGCGCAGGTACTTGGCGCGGGTGTCGACCAGGTTCAGCACGTTGAGCGAATTGCGCCACGCCACGTCGTTCATGTGCGAGATCGGATCGCCCCAGCGGTCCACCGGCAGCGCCGCGGCATCGCGCACGGTCGAGGGGCCGAGCAGCGGCAGCACGAGGTACGGGCCCGAGCCCACGCCCCAGTAGCCCAGCGTCTGGCCGAAGTCCTCGTCGTGGCGGTCGATGCCCGCCTCGGTGGCGATGTCGAGCAGGCCGCCCAGACCGAAGATGGTGTTGACGTTCAGCCGCATGAAGGTCTGCGCGCTGTTCTGCAGCTTGGCCTGCGCCACGTTGTTGGCGAGGTTCCAGACGTCGCCCACGTTGTTGAAGAAGTTGGCGACGCCGGTGCGCACCAGCGAGGGCAGCACGCGGGTGTAGGTGGTGGCCACCGGCACGAGCACGTTCTCGTCGACGACGTCGTTGAAGCGGGTCACGCCCCGGTTGAAGGGCTCGAGCGGATCGAGCGGATTGGCCTGCGGGCCGGTGGCGCACGCGGCGAGCACCGACAGAACGGCGGAAAGGCCCAGCCAGCGGGCACAGGTAGCTATGTTCTTCATAGCATTCGACATGGGGTGACGGTTTTTCATTTCTTGTTGCTGTTGGCCGGCGTGGAGCTTCCCTCGGCGGCCTTGCTGTAGAGGAACTGGCTGATCAGGTTCTCGAGCACCACGGCCGATTGGGTCGCTGTGATCGTGTCGCCGGCCTGCAGGTTCTTCTCTTCGACGCCTGCCTCGATCCCGATGTACTGCTCGCCGAGCAGGCCACTGGTGAGGATCTTCAGCGAGCTGTCCTTGGGAAAACTGTAACGGTTTTGCAATGCCAGCGTCACGTCGGCCTGAAATGTCTTGTCGTTGAACGAGATGGACTGCACGCGGCCGATCACCACGCCAGCGCTCTTGACGGCCGTCTGCGGCTTGAGGCCGCCGATGTTGTCGAAGCGCGCGGTGACCGTGTAGGTCTTCTGGAAGTTCAGGCTCAGCAGGTTGGCCGACTGCAGCGCGAGGAACAGCAGCCCGGCCGCACCGAGCAGCACGAACAGGCCGACCCAGATGTCGTTGTTGGAACGTTGCATGGTTGCACTCTCTATCTAGAACGATCGGGGGCGAGCCCCTTCAGATACTGAACATCATGGCGGTGAGCAGGAAATCCAGCCCCAGCACCGACAGCGAAGCCGCCACCACCGTGCGCGTGGTGGCGCGCGACACGCCCTCGGGCGTGGGCTGCGCCTCGTAGCCCTGCAGCAGCGCGATGAAGGTCACGGTGAAGCCGAACACGATGCTCTTGATGACGCCGTTGCCGACGTCGCGCCAGACATCGACGCCCGCCTGCATCTGGCCCCAGAACGCGCCGGGGTCGACGCCGAGCATCAGCACGCCCACCACGTAGCCGCCGAGGATGCCGACCGCGCTGAACACGGCCGCCAGCAGCGGCATGGTGATCACGCCGGCCCAGAAGCGCGGCGCGAGGATGCGCTGCACCGGGTCGACCGCCATCATCTCCATGGCACTGAGCTGCTCGCCGGCCTTCATAAGACCGATCTCGGCCGTGAGCGAGGTGCCGGCACGGCCCGCGAACAGCAGCGCCGCCACCACCGGCCCGAGCTCGCGCACCAGGCTCAGCGTGACCAGCAGGCCGAGCGCTTCCGAGGAGCCATAGCGCTGCAGCGCGTAGTACATCTGCAGGCCGAGCACGAAGCCCACGAACAGACCCGACACCGCGATGATCGCGAGCGAGTAGTTGCCCAGGAAATGGATCTGGTCGCGCACCAGCGCGAAGCGGCGCAGGCTGCGCGAGCCCTGGAAGGCGAGCCGCATGAACAGCTTGGCGCCATAGCCGAGGTCGGCCAGCTTGCTGCGCACGGCGAAGCCGACATCGCCGGGGTTCCACCAGCTCATGACCCGCTCCCGCTCATCGGACCGAAGTCGTCCTCGATGCTGACGCCCGGGTAGTGGAAGCGCACCGGCCCGTCGGGCAGCGCATGCACGAACTGGTGCACCAGCGGGTCGCTGCTGTTGCGCACCTCGTCGGGCGTGCCCTGGGCGGCGATGCCGCCGTTGGCGAGCACGATCACCTGGTCGGCGATGCGGAAGGTCTCCTCCACGTCGTGCGACACGATGATGCTGGTGAGTCCCAGCGTGTCGTTGAGCTGGCGGATCAGCCGCGCCGCGGTGCCGAGCGAGATCGGGTCGAGGCCGGCGAAGGGTTCGTCGTACATCACGAAGTCGGGGTCGAGCGCGATCGCGCGCGCCAGCGCCACGCGCCGCGCCATGCCGCCCGAGACTTCGCTGGGCAGCAGATCGCGCGCGCCGCGCAGGCCGACGGCATCGAGCTTCATCAGCACGATGTCGCGCACCAGCGCCTCGGGCAGTTCGGTGTGTTCGCGCAACGGAAAGGCCACGTTGTCGAGCACGCTCATGTCGGTGAACAACGCGCCGAACTGGAACAGCATGCCCATGCGGCGCCGTGCGGCATAGAGCGCGGCGGAGTCCATGCGGCCGACGTCCTGACCGTCGAACAGCACCTCGCCGCGCTGGGCGCGCTGCTGGCCGCCGATGAGGCGCAGCACGGTGGTCTTGCCCCCGCCCGACGCGCCCATGAGCGCCGTGACCTTGCCGCGCGGCAGCGAGAACGAGACGCCATCGAGGATCGCGCGCGCGCCATAGCCGAAGCGAACGTCGCGAAACTCTACGAAGGGCTGTGGCTGTGCGGCTGGGTCCATCTCAATAAAAAAGCCGGGCGCCCTGAGGAGGCATCCCGGCATGCGGTTTCCGCGGATGATAAAGGAGCCACGAGAAGCCCCGCCGAATTGAAACAAATTTCCGCCGGGCCGGCCTGCTCCGTTTGGAGGAGACGCCCGCCCTCCCGAGGGAGCGCGGGCGCGGCACCTGGACTTATCGCGGCAGGTCGCTGAAACCCATCAGGAACTCGTCGACCGAGCGCGCGGCCTGGCGGCCCTCGCGAATCGCCCACACCACCAGCGACTGGCCGCGGCGGATGTCGCCGGCGGCAAAGACCTTCGGCACGTTGGTGGCATAGCCGCCGATGAAGTCGACGCTGGCCTTCGCATTGCCGCGCGCATCCTTCTCGACGCCGAAGGCATCGAGCACGGTCGCCACGGGGCTCACGAAGCCCATCGCGAGCAGCACGAGGTCGGCCTTGAGCACCTGCTCGCTGCCGGCCACTTCCTGCATCTTGCCGTCCTTCCACTCGACGCGAACGGTCTTCAGGCCGGTGATCTTGCCCTTCTCGCCGATGAATTCCTTGGTCGAGATCGCGAACTCGCGCTCGCAGCCCTCGTCGTGGCTGGAGCTGGTGCGCAGCTTGATCGGCCAGTAGGGCCAGGTCAGCGGACGGTTCTCTTCCTCGGGCGGCTGCGGCATCAGCTCGAACTGCGTGACGCTCACGGCGCCATGGCGGTTGCTGGTGCCCACGCAGTCGGAGCCGGTGTCGCCGCCGCCGATCACGATCACGTGCTTGCCGTCGGCGCGCAGCTGGCCCTTGACCTTGTCGCCCGCGTTGACGCGGTTCTGCTGCGGCAGGAACTCCATCGCGAAATGGATGCCGTCGAGGTCGCGGCCGGGCACAGGCAGGTCGCGCGACTGCTCGGCGCCGCCGGTCAGCAGCACGGCGTCGAAGTCCTTCTGCAGCTGCTCGGGCGTGACGGTTTCCTTGGCCAGGTTCGTGACCTTGGAACCCTTGCCCAGCGGATCCTTGGCGGCGCCGACGACCACGCCGGTGCGGAACACCACGCCCTCGGCCTTCATCTGCTCGACGCGGCGGTCGATGTGCGACTTCTCCATCTTGAAGTCGGGGATGCCGTAGCGCAGCAGGCCGCCGATGCGGTCGTTCTTCTCGAACAGCGTCACGTCGTGGCCGGCGCGCGCGAGCTGCTGCGCGGCGGCCATGCCGGCCGGGCCCGCGCCCACCACCGCGACCTTCTTGCCGGTCTTGTGCTTGGCCACGCGCGGCGCGACCCAGCCCTCGTCCCAGGCGCGGTCGATGATCGCGTGCTCGAGCGACTTGATGCCGACCGCGTCGTCGTTCACGTTGAGCACGCAGGCCGCCTCGCAGGGAGCGGGGCAGATGCGGCCGGTGAACTCGGGGAAGTTGTTGGTCGAGTCGAGCACCGCGAAGGCGTTCTGCCAATCGTTGCGGTACACCAGGTCGTTGAAGTCCGGAATGATGTTGTTGACCGGGCAGCCGCTGTTGCAGAACGGCGTGCCGCAGTCCATGCAGCGCGCGCCCTGCACCTTCGCCTGGTCGGTGTTCAGGCCGACGACGAATTCCTTGTAGTGCTTGAGCCGTTCCTCGACCGGGCGATAGCCCTCCTCGATGCGCTCATGCTCCAGAAAACCGGTGATCTTTCCCATCGTGCTGTTCCTTCGTTGTGTCTTCGTTCACCGGCGCCTTCAGGCGGCGGCCGGCGCCGTCTTGGGCGCGGCGGCGATCGCATGCGGCTCGAGGCCGACGTGCGCGTTGTTGCCGGTGCTGGCGAGCTCGACCTTGCGGTCGTGCAGCTCGCCGAGGGCGCGCTTGTACTCGTTGGGGAAGACCTTGACGAACTTGGTGCGCGACACGGCCCAGGTGTCGAGCAGTTCGCGCGCGCGCTTGCTGCCGGTCCAGCGGTGGTGTTCCTCGAGCAGCTTCTTCAGCTGGGCCTCGTCGGTCTCGCCGCCGTGCCAGATCTTGCGATGCACGCTGGCGGTCTGCTCGGCCGAGGTCAGCACCTTCTCGAGCGAGACCATCGACATGTTGCAGCGCGAGGCGAACTGGCCGTCCTCGTCGTAGACGAAGGCCACGCCGCCGCTCATGCCGGCCGCGAAGTTGCGACCGGTCTTACCGAGCACGGCCACCGTGCCACCGGTCATGTATTCGCAGCCATGGTCGCCCGTGCCTTCGATGACCGCCGTGGCGCCCGACAGGCGCACCGCGAAGCGCTCGCCGGCCACGCCGCACAGGTAGGCCTCGCCGGTGGTCGCGCCGTACAGCGCGGTGTTGCCGACGATGGTGTTGCGCACGGCCTCGCCGCGGAAGTCGAGGCTGGGGCGCACCACCACGCGGCCGCCCGACAGGCCCTTGCCGGTGTAGTCGTTGGCGTCGCCGATCAGGTACAGCGTGATGCCGCGGGCCAGGAAGGCGCCGAACGACTGGCCGCCCGTGCCCTCGAGCTGGATGCGGATCGAGTCGTCGGGCAGGCCCTGCGGATGCACCTTGGTCAGCGCGCCCGAGAGCATCGCGCCCACCGAGCGGTTGACGTTGCGTGCCACCTCGATGAACTGCACCTTCTCGCCCTTGTCGATCGCGGGACGCGACTTCTCGATCAGCCGGACATCGAGCGCCTTGTCGAGACCGTGGTCCTGGTTCTCGACGTGGAAGCGCGAGACATCGGCCGGCACGTTCGGCAGCGCGAACAGGCGGCTGAAGTCGAGGCCCGAGGCCTTCCAGTGCTCGATGCCCTTGCGCATGTCGAGCAGGTCGGCGCGGCCGATCATGTCGTCGAACTTGCGGATGCCGAGCTGGGCCATGATCTGGCGCACTTCTTCCGCGACGAAGAAGAAGTAGTTGACGACGTGCTCGGGCTTGCCCGAGAACTTCTTGCGCAGCACCGGGTCCTGCGTGGCCACGCCCACCGGGCAGGTGTTGAGGTGGCACTTGCGCATCATGATGCAGCCCTCGACCACCAGCGGCGCGGTGGCGAAGCCGAACTCGTCGGCACCCAGCAGCGCGCCGATCGCGACGTCGCGGCCGGTCTTCATCTGGCCGTCGGCCTGCACGCGGATGCGGCTGCGCAGGCGGTTGAGCACCAGCGTCTGCTGCGTCTCGGCCAGGCCGATCTCCCACGGGCTGCCCGCATGCTTGATCGACGACCAGGGCGAGGCGCCCGTGCCGCCGTCATGGCCGGCGATCACGACGTGGTCGCTCTTGCACTTGGCCACGCCCGCGGCGATGGTGCCGACGCCGATCTCGCTGACCAGCTTCACGCTGATGCTGGCGTGCGGCGCGGTGTTCTTCAGGTCGTGGATCAGCTGGGCCAGGTCCTCGATCGAGTAGATATCGTGGTGCGGCGGCGGCGAGATCAGGCCCACGCCCGGCACCGCGTAGCGCTGCTTTCCGATGTACTCGGTGACCTTGCCGCCGGGCAGCTGGCCGCCCTCGCCCGGCTTCGCGCCCTGGGCCATCTTGATCTGGATCTGGTCGGCCGAATGCAGGTACTCGGCCGTGACGCCGAAGCGGCCCGAGGCCACCTGCTTGATGCGCGAGCGCAGCGAGTCGCCGTCCTTCAACGGCAGGTCGACCTCGACGTTCTCGGCGCCGATCACGCTGCGCAGCGTGTCGCCCTGCTTGATCGGGATGCCCTTGAGCTCGTTGCGGTAGCGCGCGGGGTCTTCGCCGCCTTCGCCGGTGTTGCTCTTGCCGCCGATGCGGTTCATGGCCACGGCCAGCACCGAATGCGCCTCGGTGCTGATCGAGCCCAGCGACATCGCGCCGGTGGCGAAGCGCTTGACGATGTCGGCCGCCGACTCGACCTCGTCGACCGGAATCGCCTTCGCCGGATCGATCTTGAACTCGAACAGGCCGCGCAGCGTGAGGTGGCGGCGGTTCTGGTCGTTGATGAGCTGGGCGTATTCCTTGTACGTGTTCCAGTTGTTGGCGCGCGTGCTGTGCTGCAGCTTGGCGATCGCGTCGGGCGTCCACATGTGCTCTTCGCCGCGCGTGCGCCAGGCGTATTCGCCGCCGGCGTCGAGCATGCTGGCGAGCACCGGGTCGTCGCCGAAGGCGGCCTTGTGCATGCGGATGGCTTCCTCGGCGATCTCGAACACGCCGATGCCTTCCACGCGGCTGGCGGTGCCGGTGAAGTACTTGCTGACGGTCTCGCTGTTCAGGCCGATGGCCTCGAACAGCTGGGCGCCGCAGTAGCTCATGTAGGTGCTGACACCCATCTTCGACATGATCTTCGACAGACCCTTGCCGATCGCCTTCACGTAGTTGTAGATCGCCTTCTCGGCGCTCAGCGCGCCCGGCAGGTCGGCATGCATGCCGGCCAGGGTGTCCATCGCGAGGTAGGGATGGACCGCCTCGGCGCCGTAACCCGCGAGCACGGCGAAGTGGTGCACCTCGCGCGCCGAACCGGTTTCGACCACCAGGCCGGCCGTGGTGCGCAGGCCCTCGCGCACCAGGTACTGGTGCACGGCCGACAGCGCCAGCACGGCGGGGATCGCGACCTGCGTCGGGCCGACGCCGCGGTCGCTGACGATCAGGATGTTGTGGCCGCCCTTGATGGCATCGACGGCTTCGGCGCACAGCGAGGCCAGCTTGGCTTCGACGCCTTCGTCGCCCCAGGCGAGCGGATAGGTGATGTCGAGCACGTAGCTCTTGAACTTGCCCTGCGTGTACTTGCCGATGTCGCGCAGCTTCGCCATGTCGGCGAAGTCGAGGATCGGCTGGCTCACCTCGAGCCGCATCGGCGGGTTGACCTGGTTGATGTCGAGCAGATTGGGCTTGGGTCCGATGAAGGACACCAGCGACATCACGATGGCTTCGCGGATCGGGTCGATCGGCGGGTTCGTGACCTGGGCGAACAGCTGCTTGAAGTAGTTGTACAGCGGCTTGTTCTTGCTCGAGAGCACGGCCAGCGGGCTGTCGTTGCCCATCGAGCCGATGCCCTCTTCGCCGGCCTGCGCCATCGGGCTCATCAGGAACTTGATGTCTTCCTGGGTGTAGCCGAAGGCCTGCTGACGGTCGAGCAGCGCGACCTGCGAGATCGGCGCGGTCACCGGCTCGGCCTGCACGCTGTCGAGCTTGATGCGCAGGTTCTCGATCCACTGCTTGTAGGGCTTGCTGTTGGCGAGGGTGGCCTTGACCTCCTCGTCGTCGATCATGCGGCCCTGCTCGAGGTCGATCAGGAACATCTTGCCGGGCTGCAGGCGCCACTTGCGCACGATCTTCTGCTCGGGCACGGGCAGCACGCCCGACTCGGAGGCCATGATGACCAGGTCGTCGTCGGTCACGCAGTAGCGCGAGGGACGCAGGCCGTTGCGGTCGAGCGTGGCGCCGATCTGGCGGCCGTCGGTGAACACGATCGAGGCCGGGCCGTCCCAGGGCTCGAGCATGGCGGCGTGGTATTCATAGAACGCGCGGCGGCGCGGGTCCATGGTGCTGTGCTGCTCCCAGGGCTCGGGAATCATCATCATCACGGCCTGGCTGATCGGGTAACCGGCCATCGTCAGCAGCTCGAGGCAGTTGTCGAAGGTGGCGGTGTCGGACTGGCCCGCGAAGCTGATCGGGTAGAGCTTCTGCAGGTCGGCGCCGAGCACGGGCGAGGACATCACGCCCTCGCGCGCCTTCATCCAGTTGTAGTTGCCCTTGACCGTGTTGATTTCGCCGTTGTGCGCGACGTAGCGGTACGGGTGGGCCAGCGGCCACTCGGGGAAGGTGTTGGTCGAGAAGCGCTGGTGCACCAGGCCCAGGGCCGAGACGCAGCGCTTGTCCTGCAGGTCGAGGTAGTAGGTGCCGACCTGATCGGCGAGCAGCAGGCCCTTGTAGACCACGGTGCGGCTCGACATGCTCGGAACGTAGTATTCCTTGCTGTGCTTGAGCTTCAGGCGCTGGATGTTGGCGCTCGCGGTCTTGCGGATCACGTAGAGCTTGCGTTCCAGCGCGTCCTGCACGATCACGTCGTTGCCGCGGCCGATGAAGACCTGGCGCAGCAGCGGTTCCTTTTCGCGCACGGTGGGCGACATCGGCATGTCGCGGTTGACCGGCACGTCGCGCCAGCCCAGCAGCACCTGGCCTTCGGCCTTGATCGCGCGTTCCATTTCCTGCTCGCAGGCCTGGCGCGAGGCGTGTTCCTTCGGCAGGAAGATCATGCCGACGCCGTACTCGCCCGGCGGGGGCAGCGTGACGCCCTGCTTGGCCATCTCGTCGCGGTACAGGTGGTCGGGCAGCTGGATCAGGATGCCGGCGCCGTCGCCCATCAGCTTGTCGGCGCCCACGGCGCCGCGATGGTCGAGGTTCTCGAGAATCTTCAAGCCCTGCAGCACGATGGCGTGGCTCTTCTCGCCCTTGATGTGGGCCACGAAGCCGACGCCGCAGGCATCGTGCTCGTCGGCACCGGAATACAGACCGTGTTGTTGGAGATGTTGAATCTCGGCAGCCGTCGTCATGGCGCACTCCTTCAGTTTTCGCAGGGATTGGGAGCATATTGCGATGCACAAAGAATGCCAAACACTTTAATGGGGGTCAGATTCCGATTAAATCTTGAGTTTTCTTGTCAGAATTTAATTGGGGACATATCAAATTGGATAGCGGAAGACCACGACTGCACAGCGGCTTCCGCCCTTTTTCAGTTCAGATCTTGGTGCCCGAAGGCGGCCGGCCGGCCTTGGCCGGCAGCACGCGGCGCTCGGTGTTCTTCTGCAACGCGTCCAGAAAATCCGCATCGCCGGCCGCCCAGCCACGCAGCGTGGCCTCGGTCAGCGCCGACTGGTCGGCGGCCCGGACGCCCGCGCGCACCAGTTCGACATACGCCGCCTCGCGCGCGAACGGGGTGTTGCCGAGCTCCCAGTACAGCGGATGGGGCGTGAGCAGCCGGTCGTGCCGCAGCCCCGCGTAGTGCGCATGGCTGGACCACGCGAAGTCGCGCGGATCGATCACCAGCCCCGCGCGCACCGGGTTGAGGTCGATGTAGGCCATGCAGGTCAGCAGGTAGCGCTCGGTCTGGATCAGGGTCGACCTGTAGCGCCCTTCCCACAACGTGCCGCTGCGGCCATGGCGGTCGTTGAAATAGCGCACGTAGCTGCGCCCGACCGACTGCATGAGCTGCGGCAACCCGGTGGCGCTGTCGGGCGTGGCCAGCAGGTGGAAGTGGTTGTCCATCAGCACGTAGGCATGCACCGCGACGCCGAAGCGCGTGGCGCTGTCGGCCAGCAGGGCGAGCAGCTTCTCGTGGTCCGCGCGGTCCACGAAGATCGGCTGGCGGTTGTTGCCGCGCTGGATCGCGTGGTGCGGCAGGCCGGCAAGGGTGAGACGGGGAAGGCGGGCCATGGGCCAGGAAGGGGTTGACGCGCGAGGCTTGTATCCTAAGCCGCCCGCCGAACCATTCCATCCTGGCGGGGGAGGAGCCATTCGATGTTCAAGTTCTTCAAGGAAATGCTCGATACGGTCAAGGAAGGCATGGCGGAGGGACGCGCCGAACTGGCGCAGGAAGCCGCCGAGCGCGAGGCCAAGGCCCAGCAGGACGGCGCGGCGCTCGAGGCCCGGCTCGCGACCTCGTCGCGCTACGAGAACATGGCCGTGGCGCTGGCCGCGATCTACCGCGAGACCTTCGCCCCCGAGCTCAAAGCCGCCAAGGAAGCGAACCGCAGCGCGGTGCACCTGCTGTGCGTGCCGATCCCCGACGAGGAAGTCGCGCCATGGAAGAAGCTGCTGGCGCGCGACTTCGACGCGGGCGACGAGGCACAGGCACGCGAAGCCATCGCCGACACCCACGACGCGGCCGAGGCGATGGCCCGAAGCACGGATGGCGAACTGGCGGTGTGGATCGCCCGCTTCGCGCACCTCGCGACCGGCTCGGCGGCGGTCGGCTACCTGGAAGCGTGCGAAGCGCTGGACGCGCTCGAGCCGGCGGTGGCGCTGGCGATCGAGCGCTTCGACGGCTGGGAGCACTACGGCCGCAGCTTCCTCGAGGGCGAGCGCGATGCCGCGGGCAGCAACTTCATGGGCCGCAAGGTGCTGGCTTCGGTGACCGAACGGCTGCTGGAAGACGAACGCAGCCCGTGGAAGACGCTGGCCTGGCCCGCGCGCGACGCGCTGCCGTCGCTGCTCGCCTCGCGCTGACCCGGCGCGGCGTTCGGCTCGCCTTCTCAGTCGAGCCGAAAGCGCGTATCGCCCAACGCATCGAGCCCGAACTGCGCCAGCAGCTCACGCAACCGCGCCGCCGCACTCGCCTTGCGCTGGCCGGTGTGGCGCGCGAGGATCAGTTCGTTCTTCATGCTGTGCTCCCAGCCCACGAGCTCGGTCACGGTGACGCTGTAGCCGTTGGCCTCGAGGTACAGGCAGCGCAGCACGTTGGTGAGCTGACTGCCGATCTCGCGCGTGTGCAGCGGATGGCGCCAGAGCTCGGCCAGCGGTGTGCGCGAGAGCGCCAGCGCCTTGGTCTCGCGCAGGCAGGCCGCCACCTCCGCCTGGCAGCAGGGCACCAGCACCATGCAGCGCGCCTTCTTCGCGAGGCCGAAGGCGATCGCGTCGTCGGTGGCGGTGTCGCAGGCATGCAGCGCGGTCACCACGTCGATCTGCGGCGGCAGCTCGCTGGCGCTGGCGGATTCGGCGACCGTGAGGTTGAGGAAGGACATTCGGTCGAAGCCCAGCCGCTGCGCGAGTTCGCGCGACTTCTTGACCAGCTCGGCACGCGTCTCGATGCCGTAGACGTGACCGCCCTGCCCCGCGCGGAAGAACAGGTCGTAGACGATGAAGCCGAGGTACGACTTGCCCGCGCCATGGTCGGCCAGCGTGGCGTTGGCGCCGCCCTCGGGCAGTTCGCGCAGCAGCTGCTCGATGAACTGGAACAGGTGGTAGACCTGCTTGAGCTTGCGGCGCGAGTCCTGGTTGAGCCGGCCCTCGCGCGTGAGGATGTGCAGCTCCTTGAGCAGCTCGACCGACTGGCCCGGGCGCAGGGCCTCGGCGAGTTCGGCATCGGCCTTCGCCACCTTGGCGGTCTTGCCGCCCTTGGCGGAATGGTCGTCGCGGGTTTTCTTCGGTGTGTGGGTATTCATGTGGGGGTGCTCCCGGGGCCGACGTCGAGCGCGGCCCAGCCTTCGGGCCCCAGGGCCTCGAGGGTGTCGATGTTGCGGCCGAAGATCTCTTCGGCATCGGGAAAGGCCTCGACCGCGCGGTCCACGCTCTCTTCGCGCAGCAGGTGCAGCGTGGGGTAAGGCGCGCGGTTGGTGGCGTTGCCGATGTCGTCGGGCTCCGTGCCGCCGAACTGGAACCGTGGATGGAAGCTCGCGAGCTGCAGCACGCCGTCGAAGCCGGCCTTGGCGAGCCGGCGCTCGGCGCGCGCCGTGAAGTCGTTGAAATCGAGGAAGTCCAAAAGCGTGTTCGGCGCGATCAGCAAGGTGGTGTCGCGCTCGGCGGCATCGAGCGCGACGAGCTGGCGGGCTTCGGCGAGCAATGCGTCGAGCAGGTCGTCATGCTCGGCGGGCAGGTAGGTGGCGTAATGGATCTGGCCCTTGACGTGCACGGCCTTCGCGAACGGGCACAGGTTGAGGCCGATCACCGCGCGCTCGAGCCAGCGGCGCGTGTCGGCGACGGTCTGCTCGACCGTGATGGAAGCATTGCCGCTCATGGCGTCGCCGCCTCCAGTGCCAGCCGCGCGCGGCCGAGCCGGCGCGCGATCGCGATGCCGGTCAGCGAGCAGGCCAGCGTCGCGACCCAGGTCCAGTGCCATCCGCCGACGCGGTGCGCTACCCAGGCGACAGTCGGCGGCGCCAGGAACTGGCCCAGCGACGAGGCCTGCTGCATCAGCCCGACGGTGGTCGACACGGTGGCCGGCCCGGGCGCGAAGCGCACGCCGAGCAGGAACAGCGTGGCCGGCACCATGCCGCCCGCGAGCGAGAAGGCGCAGACGGCCACGAAGCGCAGCGAGGCGGGCAGCCCGATGGCATCGGCGCCCGGTCCGCGCAGTTCCGCGAAGGCCGCGATGCCGCCCAACGCCATGATCAGGAAGCCCCACTGCAGCAGCCGCTCGGGCGCGATGCCGCGCTGCAGCCAACGCCCGCCCATGATGTTGCCGACGATGTTCATCGCCGCGGCCAGTGCCGTGAGCACCGCGTTCCAGCCGGCCGGCACGCCCGCGCCGGCATAGATCGCGGGCAGGAAGCCGATCACCGCCATCCACTGCGCCGAGTAGACGGCGAAGCTCAGCGCCGTGAGCCAGGGCCCGCGCGCGCCGACGGTGGTGCGCAGGCGCGACCAGCCGCTCTCGGGTGCGGTGGCGGCGATCGGCGCGCGTTGCCGGTCGGCCGGCACCGCGACGAACAGCCAGGCCGCCGCCAGCGCCGACACC
>NZ_JBZAYE010000569.1:0-4721 GCF_058244205.1 Variovorax sp. 20P10.2.4 | reverse complement strand
CGAGCTGTGGCTCGCGCTGACCATGGCCGACAGCCGGCTGCTGGTGGAACCGGCGCTGCTGCGCGACGGCGACCAGACCATCCGCCAGGCCTACCGCGCGATGGACGCGCATGCGCCGTCGTTCGACACCGAGGCCTACATGCGCGCGCTGGCCGCGCGCACCGGGCTGATGCGCGACTGGGCTCTGTTCCTGCAGCGCCATCCGCTGCTGCTGATGCCGGTGTCGTGGCGCCATCCGTTCCCGGTCGATGCCGACCAGCGCGGCGCGGACGCGATGCGTGACTTGCTCGATGCGCAGAGCCCGCTGCTGGCGACCGCGATCCTGGGCCTGCCGGGGCTGTCGGTGCCGATGGGGCTGCGCCAGGGCCTGCCCACGGGCGTGCAGCTCGTGAGCGATCGCTTCCGCGAGGACCTGTGCCTGGCGGCGGCCGAGGTGCTCGAGGCCGAGGCCGGGCCGGTGATGCCCATCGACCCGGCCTGAGCCTCCCGCTCAGCGCTTGCTGAAGATCTCGCGCGCCGCCTCGACGGTGGCCGCGATGTCCGCGTCGCTGTGCGCGGCGCTCACGAAGCCGGCTTCGTAGAGCGCGGGCGCGATGTACACGCCACGCTCGAGCAGGCCGTGGAACAGCGCGTTGAACTGCGCGTTGTCGGTGGTCATCACCTTGGCGTAGTTCTGCGGCAGTTCGTTCATCAGGAAGAAGCCGAACATGCCGCCCTCGCTGTCGGCGCTGAAGGGCTGGCCCTCGGCGGCGGCCGCGGCCTTCAGGCCGTCGACCAGCGCGCGGGTCTTGCGGCCCAGTGCCTCGTAGAAGCCGGGCTTGGCGATCTCCTTGAGCGTGGCCAGGCCGCAGGCCGTGGCCACCGGGTTGCCCGAGAGCGTGCCGGCCTGGTAGACCGGGCCCAGCGGCGCGAGCTGTTCCATGATGGCGCGCGGCCCGCCGAAGGCCGCCAGCGGCATGCCGCCGCCGATGACCTTGCCGAGCACCGTGAGGTCGGGCTGGATGCCCAGCACGCCCTGCGCGCCGTGCAGGCCGACGCGAAAGCCCGTCATCACCTCGTCGAAGATCAGCAGGGCGCCGTGCTGCGTGCACAGCGCGCGGCAGCGCTGCGCGAACTCGGGCGTGGCGCGCACGAAGTTCATGTTGCCGGCGATGGCCTCGATCATCAGGCAGGCGATGTCGCTGCCGTGCAGCGCGAAGGCCTCCTCGAGCTGCTCCAGGTTGTTGTATTCGAGCACCAGCGTGTGCTGCACCACCTCGCTCGGCACGCCGGCCGAGGTCGGGTTGCCGAAGGTGGCGAGGCCCGAGCCGGCCTTGACCAGCAGCGCGTCGGCGTGGCCGTGGTAGCAGCCCTCGAACTTGATGATGGTCTTGCGGCCGGTGGCGCCGCGCGCCAGCCGCAGCGCGCTCATCGCGGCCTCGGTGCCCGAGCTCACGAGGCGCACCATCTCCATCGAGGGCACCAGCGCGAGGATGGCCTCGGCCAGCTCGATTTCGCGCTCGGTCGGTGCGCCGTACGAGAAGCCCTCGAGCACGGCCTTCTGCACCGCCTCGACCACCGCCGGATGGCCGTGGCCCAGGATCATCGGGCCCCAGGAGCCGATGTAGTCGATGTAGCGCTTGTCGTTGGCGTCCCAGAAGTAGGCGCCTTCGGCGCGCTGGATGAAGCGGGGCGTGCCGCCGACGGCCTTGAAGGCGCGCACGGGCGAGTTCACGCCGCCGGGAATCACGGCGCGGGCGCGCTCGAAGAGGATGTCGTTGCGATCGGAATTGGGCATCTGGAACGGGGAAAGTGGAATCAGTGGCGGGTGTCGTGGGGCGGCAGGGCGAAGTCGGGCACGTCGTCGCCGGGCTCGCCATCGTCCTCCTCGGGCTCGGGTTCGGCCCAGAACAGGCGGTCGGGCAGCACGTGGCCCATGCCGGGGCGAAAGCCCGCGTCGAGGCAGCGGTCCATGTAGGCCAGCGCCTCGGTGGTGGCGGCCACCAGGTCGGTGCCGCTGGCCAGCAGCGCGGCCAGCGCGGCCGACAGCGTGTCGCCGGCGCCCGAGAACACGGCCTCGAGGCGCTCGTACTTCTCGCTGGTCAGCACCGACTGCGGCGAGGCCAGCACGTTGTCGATGAACTGGTCGGGCAGCACCAGGCCGGTGACCAGGGTGTAGGGCACGCCGAACTCGCCGGCCGCCATCGCGATGTCGCGCGCGCCGGGTGGGCGCTCGCCGCTCCAGTCGGGCAGTAGCCAGCGCCACAGCGTGCTGTGGTTGCCGACCAGCACCGTGGTCTGGGGCAGCACCAGGTCGCGGAAGGCGTCGAGGTAGGCGTCGATCTCGTTCTCGTCCCACCACGAGAGGTTGGGCATGTACGCCACCACCGGCACCTCGGGGTAGTCGGCGGCGGTCTCGGCGATGGTGCTCAGCGCCTCGGGCGTGCCCGCGAAGCCGACCTTGATCAGCTGCACCTCGACGTCCTCGAGGATGGCGCGGGTCTGCTCGGCGATGGCCTCCTCGTCGAACGCGAAGTGGTCGAAGATCTCGGCCGTGTCGCGCGCGTAGGCGCCGGTCACCACCGGCAGCATGTGGGCGCCCACCGATCCCATGGCCAGCCCGTCGCCGGCCAGGCCGCCGGCGCCGCTCGGGTCGCTGGCATTGAACACCAGGACGCAAGGGGGATTCAGGTCCTGATCCGCCAATGCATCGTCGTCGGGCAGCGGATCGTTAAGATCGCCCGGTTTGTCAACGCTGTCTGCTGGATGTAAGTGGAAGGTCATACGCCGGGCGGAATCCGCTGGATGGTGGCATGGGCGCGACGTTTACACGGCGCCAGTGAGATACGCATAGATACACTCGTTGCATTTAATGAACAAGGACTTTAAGCTCCGATGAATACGAAAACTTGGATGTGCCTGATTTGTGGGTGGATCTATGACGAAGCTGTAGGTGTACCGGAGGACGGGATTGCGGCAGGCACGGCCTGGGCCGACGTCCCGATGAACTGGACCTGTCCCGAGTGCGGTGCGCGCAAGGAAGACTTCGAAATGGTTGAAATCTGAAAAGCATGGCATAGAGCTACGCGATCTGCGCCGGTGTACGGCGCGGCGGGCATCCAAGTCTCATGAGCAGGAGCTTTTGCAATGGGCCCGAATGGATCAGGTTACAAGGTGCTGGTCATCGACGACAGCAACACCATCCGGCGCAGTGCCGAGATTTTTCTGAAGCAGGGTGGTCACGAGGTTCTCCTCGCCGAAGACGGCTTCGACGCGCTTTCCAAGGTTAACGACCACAAGCCGCACCTGATTTTCTGCGACATCCTGATGCCGCGGCTGGACGGCTACCAGACGTGCGCCATCATCAAGCGCAACGCTCATTTCTCCAAGGTCCCGGTCGTGATGCTGTCGTCGAAGGACGGCGTGTTCGACAAGGCGCGCGGCCGCATGGTCGGCTCGCAAGACTACCTGACCAAGCCATTCACCAAAGACCAGCTGCTGCAGGCCGTGCAGCAGTTCGGCAACGTTTCACAGGAAGTGCAGTAAATGCCCATTCGAAAAATCCTCGTCGTCGACGACTCCAAGACTGAATTGGTGTTCCTGTCCGACCTGCTCCACAAGAACGGCTTCGCCGTGAAGACCGCCGAGAACGCCGAGGACGCCATGCGCCGCCTCGAGGAAGACCAGCCCGACCTGATCCTGATGGACGTGGTGATGCCGGGCCAGAACGGCTTCCAGCTCACGCGCGCGATCGCCCGCGATCCGCAGTACGCCGCGATCCCGATCATCCTGTGCACGAGCAAGAACCAGGAAACCGACCGCGTCTGGGGCATGCGCCAGGGCGCGCGCGACTACATCGTGAAGCCGGTGAACGCGCAGGAGCTGATGTCGAAGATCAGCGCGCTGAACTGAGCGCGGATCTGCCGAGTCCATGGCGAATCGCGACGCACTGAGAGCCTTCCAGTCCCGGCTGGCGAGCCGCCTGCAGGCCGCGCGCACCACCGGCGTGGCCGCGACCTGGCTCGCGGTCGAGGCGGGCGAGGGCAAGTACCTGTTCCCGCTCGGCCATGCCGGCGAAATCTTTCCCTGGACGCCACCGCAGCCCGTGCCCTACACGGCGCCGTGGTTCCTCGGCGTGGCCAATCTGCGCGGCGGCCTCTACGGCGTGGTGCAGCTGTCGGCCTTCGCCAGCGGCGCGCCCAGCGGTCCGGCCGCCAGCGAAGCGGCCCGCATCCAGTCGCGGCTGGTCGCGCTCAACGAGCTGCTCGACGTCAACTGCGCGCTGCTGGTCGACCGGCTGGCAGGGTTGCGCGGCGTCGAGGCCTTCGCGGCCTCCGAGCCCCCGGGCGCCGATGCGCCGCCCTGGGCCGGGCACCTCTACATCGACGCCGCCGGCGAACGCTGGCAGGAAGTCAACCTGCAGGCGCTGTCGCAGCAGCCCCAGTTTCTGAGTATCGGCGCCTAGCTGTCACAGGCGCCTCTGCACCCGACCACCACCTGAAGGACCGACCGTGAGCTCGATCGCCGACAAGTTCAAGAAATTACTGCCCGCCAGCGGCAACGACAAGGCCCGCGTCGATGGTTCGGGTTCGCTCGCGATCGACAACGTCGACACGGTGCAGGTCCCCGACGAGAAAACCGTGCGCATCGCGCGCGCGCCGGGCGACGGTTCGTTCGGCGGCGCGCCGGCCGCCGGCTCGTTCAGCGAAGGCGGTGCACTGGTCGATGGCGGCGAGGCCGCC
>NZ_JBZAYE010000568.1:0-4722 GCF_058244205.1 Variovorax sp. 20P10.2.4 | reverse complement strand
GCGGAAGACGTGGGCGCCCCGCGCTCCAGGTAGCGCCGCAGGTTCTCGAACCCCGCCTCGTACACGCCGCGCGCCACCGTGTCGCGCAGCTCGCGCTCGCGGCCCGGCGGCGTGGCGAAGGTCGATTCCCAGTGCCAGAAGGTGCGGTTGCCGTCGGTCACGGGCTTCAGGGTGACGGTGGCCACGTAGCGCTGCAGCGGCAGGGTGGCCTCGACGATGCAGTAGGTGCTTTTGTGTTCGCTGTCAGACAGGCTCAGCAGCTGCTCGCGGATTCGGTTGCCGTCGCGCAGCGTGAAGCTGCGCACGCAGCCCACCTGGTCGCCGCGCTCGTCGCCCTCGATGCGGCTGGCCTCCACCACCTCGTGCCAGTCGGCATGGCTGTTGAAGTCGCGCAGCACCGCCCACACGCGCTCGATCGGCGCGTCGATGACGGTGGAGCGCACGACCCGCTGCAGCATCAGCGGCCTCCGAAGTGCCGCTTCAGCGCATCGAAGCCGCCCTGGAACACGCCCTCGCCGATCGAGTCGGCCAGCTCGCGCTCGCGATGCTCCTCGCAGTCGAACTCGGCGCTCCATTCGGCGAAGCAGCGGCTGCCATCGGTCACCGGCGTGAGCTTGAGCGTGGCGGTGTAGTGGCTCACGCCCATCGGGCTCTCGAGGATCTCGTAGCTGCAGCTGTAGTCGTAGTCCGAGAGCGCGAGCAGCCGCTCGCGGATCATGCCGCCGTCGCGCAGGTGGAAATGGCGGATGCAGCCCACGCGGTCGGCCGGCTGGTTGTTCTCGATCCGGCTGTCGGCGATCAGCGGATGCCACTGCGGCAGGCCGTTGAAGTCGCGCACGCGCGCCCACACGTTGTCGGCGCTCGCGTCGATCACGCTCGAGACGTAGACGTTCACCATGCCTTATTCCTTGGGCGTGCCGGCGCCCAGCGCGGCACGCGCGCCGCTGCTCTCGTTGACCAGCTTCTGGATGTCGCCGCCCTCGATGCCGATCTCGCGCAGCAGCTGGTCGACCAGCGGCGCCTGGGCGCGGAAGCGCAGCGCCGAGTTCACCAGCCCGTCGGCGAAGTTGCCGCCGCCCTCGGCATTGCGCGCGCCGCCCGAGGAGCCACCGAAGCCGTCGACCTGCAGGATCTTGATGCCCTCGATGCGCTCCATCGGCCGCACCGACTCGCGGATGATGCCCTCGGCCTTCTCCACCAGCCGCATGCGCAGCGCCGACATGCGCGCCTCGGGCGTGAGCATGTTGTGCGCCTCGTTCATCCAGCGCGCGGCCTCGGCCTCGATCTCGGCGCGCACGCGCGTGGCATCGGCGCGGATCTTCTCGGCATCGGCATCGGCCTCGGCCTGGGCGCGCAGCGCGGCGCCTCGGTGCGCGCTCGCATCGTGCTCGGCCTGCGCCGCGGAGGTCAGCCGCAGCGCCTCGCGCTCGGCGATCAGCGCGGCCGCGATCAGCTCGATGGTCTTCTTGCGCTCGGCGCTCTCGACCTCGCGTGCCGTGAACACCTTCTCCTCGGCCGTCACGGCCTGGGCGCGCGCGGCCTCGGCTTCGGCCTGGGCCTCGCTCTGCGCCTTGCTCTCGCGCGCCACGGCGATCGAGCGCTGCTGCTCGGCCAGCTCGAGCGAGGTGCGGCGTTCGAGCTCGGCGCTCTGGATCGCGCGCTCCTTGCCGATGCGCTCCTCCTCGAGGGTCTGCTCGGAGCGGATGCGCGCGGCATCGATGCTCTGGCGCGCGGCGATCTGCGCGCTCTCGGCATGCTGCTCGCGCTGCGCGCGCTCGATCGCCACCTCGGCGCGCTGGCGCGAGCGCGCCATCTCGACCTCGCGCTGCTGCGTCAGCCGCGCATGCTCGCTCTCGCGGTCGATCTCCAGCGACAGCTTCTCGGCCTCGAGGTTCTTGTTGCGGATCGCGATCAGCGTGTCCTGCTCGACGTCGTTGCGCTGCTTCTTGCGGTGCTCGATCTGCTCGGTCAGCCGCGTCAGGCCTTCCGCGTCGAAGGCATTGCTCGGGTTGAAGAACTCCATGCCGGTCTGGTCGAGCTGCGTGAGCGAGGCGGCCTCGAGCTCGAGGCCGTTGTTGGTCAGGTCCTCGGCCACCGCCTCGCGCACCCGCTTGACGTAGGCGCCGCGCTTCTCGTGCAGCTCCTCCATCGTCATCTCGGCCGCGGCGGTGCGCAGCGCGTCCACGAACTTGCCCTCGACCAGTTCCTTGAGCTGCTCGGGCTCCATGGTGCGCAGGCCCAGCGTCTGCGCGGCCACCGCCACCGACTCGGCCTTGGCCGCCACACGCACGTAGAACTCGGCGATCACGTCCACGCGCATGCGGTCCTTGGTGATCAGCGCCTTGTCGCGCCCGCGGCTGACCTCCAGCCGCAGCGTGTTCATGTTGACCGGGATCACGTCGTGCACGATCGGCAGCACGAAGGCGCCGCCGTCGAGCACCACCTTCTGGCCGCCGAGGCCGGTGCGCACGAAGGCGCGTTCCTTGGAACTGCGCAGGTAGAGCCAGTGCAGCAGCAGGACGACGATCGCGACCGCGATCGCCACCACCAGCAGCCCGAGGATGAAACTTCCGAATTGAGAACCTGACATGGATGTCGTCTCCTGGTTTATCGCGTGATCTGAACGAAGCGGCGCGTGGTCTCGGTCAGCGCCACCTCCGCGGGCAGGCGCTCCATCGAGCTGGCGCCATAGAAGCCGTCGCAGGCGGGGCAGCGCGCGAGCACGTACTGCGCATCCTCCGGCGTGGCGATCGGGCCGCCGTGAAAGAGCACGATCACCCCGGGGTTCACTTCCTGCGCGGCCGCGGCCCAGCGGTTGATCAGCGGCACGCAGTCATCGAGCTTCAGCGAGGTCTCGGCGCCGATCGCGCCGCCGGTGGTCAGGCCCAGGTGGCAGACCACGATGTCGGCGCCCGCGCCGGCCATGGCGCGCGCTTCGGCCTCGCTGAAGACGTAGGGCGTGGTCAGCAGGTCGAGGGCGCGCGCTCGCGCCACGAGCTCGACCTCGAGGCCGTAGCCCATGCCGGTCTCCTCGAGGTTGGCGCGGAAGGTGCCGTCGATCAGGCCCACGGTCGGAAAGTTCTGGATGCCCGAGAAGCCGAGCGCGATCAGCCGGTGCAGGAACTCGTCGGGGATCATGAACGGGTCGGTGCCGTTCACGCCCGCGAGCACCGGCGTGTGCTTGACCACCGGCAGCACCTCGCGCGCCATTTCGCAGACGATCTCGTTGGCATTGCCGTAGGCCATCAGCCCTGCGAGCGAGCCGCGCCCGGCCATGCGGTAGCGGCCCGAGTTGTAGATCACGATCAGGTCGATGCCGCCGGCTTCCTCGCACTTGGCCGACAGGCCGGTGCCGGCGCCGCCGCCGATCAGCGGCCGGCCCGAGGCGATCTTGGCGCGGAAGCGCTCCAGCAGCGCGGTGCGTGAGATGCGGGTCATGGTTCTGGGCTCCTCCTCGGTTGTTCGTGGCTCATGCGCGGCGCGCGCCGGGCGCGGCCCGCGAGACTTCGCGCCAGGCCTCGACCAGCGCATCGGCGAAGGCTTCGTCGTTGATGTGCAGCGGCAGCCGCTTGAGCTGACGGTTCGGCCCGGGCCGGAAGCCGGCCTCGAGCGCGGTGAACAGCGCGCGGTCGGCCTCGGGGTCGTGGAAGGGCTGGCCCGGCCGGTCGATGGCCGAGACCCCGCCTTCGGGAATGAGGAAGCGCACCGGCCCGCGCATCGCGTTGAGCTTGGCGGCGATGAACTCGCCGATGGCGCGGCATTCGTCGGCCGTGGTGCGCATCAGCGTCACCGTCGTGTTGTGGCGGTAGAGATTGCGCGCCCGGAAGCGTTCGGGCACGGTCTCCCAGGCGCCGAAGTTCACCATGTCGAGCGCGCCGCAGGAGCCCACGTAGGGCAGGGCGTGGCGCGCGAACACGTCGAGCCGGTCGGGCCCGGCCGACAGCACGCCGCCCGCGATCTCGTCGGCCACCTCGGTGGTCGAGACATCGATCGCGCCCGCGAGCAGGCCCGAGTCCGCGAGCTTCTCCATCGACTGGCCGCCCACGCCGGTGGCATGGAACACCAGGCAGTCCCAGTCATCCTCGAGCCGCCGCGTCACGGCCTGCACGCAGGGCGTGGTCACGCCGAACATCGTGAGGCCGATGGCGGGCCGGGTCACGGCCGAGACCGAAGCCGGATGCGCCACCATGCCGGCCAACGCATTGGCCGCGTTCGACAGCACGCTCTCGCTGATGCGGTTGATGCCCTGCACGTCGGTGACCGAATACATCATGCAGATGTCGCTCGGGCCCACGTAGGGCCGTGTGTCGCCGCTGGCCATGGTCGAGACCATGAGCTTGGGCACGCCGATCGGCAGCGCGCGCATGCCCTGCGTCGCCATCGAGGTGCCGCCCGAGCCGCCGGCCGAGATCAGGCCGCCGAGGTCGCGCCGCGTGCGCAGGAAGGCCTCGAAGGCCAGGCCCATGGCGGCGGTGGCGCTGCCGCGGTCGCCGCTGAACACCGCCGACTCGCCCTTGGGATGGTGGCGCGCCACCTCGCGCGGATGTACGCTCGCGGTCGAGGGCTTGCCCGAGGTCGAGAGGTCGACCGTGACCACGCGCAGGCCCAGCCGCTCGATGCACTGGCGCAGGAAGAACAGCTCGCGGCTCTTGGTGTCGAAGGTGCCGGCCACGTAGGCCGCGCGCACGCTGCTCGCGGCCACCGGGAAGTCGAACACCTGGC
>NZ_JBZAYE010000567.1:0-4739 GCF_058244205.1 Variovorax sp. 20P10.2.4 | reverse complement strand
CGACCTCGATCGCGTCGCAGCAAGGCCAGCCGGCCGAGCGGTACATCTCGCGCAGGCGCCGCGCATGCAGCTTGCCGAAGGGCACGCCGCCCGAAGCCGTGGCGATGGCCAGCGAGGCCGCGAGCGACACCGCGGTCTGCATCGGCGGCTCCTCCACCGGCGGCGGAAAGCCGGGGTCGGTCACCGGTGGCATCGCGGGCGGCGGGTCGCCCTCGGGCAATGGCCCCGGCGGCATGACGGGCGGTGGCGGCACCACGGGCACATCGGGCGCGGGTGGCGGCGGGCCGATGGGCGTGTCGACGATGGGATCGAGGGCGAGTGCGGACATGGTGAGGAACAGGTTAGCGAAATCCGGTGGATGAGGCGAGGACTCGAACGAACGGTTGCGATCGGTTGCACAGACGGACAGAACGCGCGGATGCCGCCGTCGCGTCAGTGGAAATCCCGGCTGCTGTTGCTCTGCGCGAGCCGGCCCATCAGCGGCGTCAGGTCCTTGAAGCCGGTGGCGATCAGGTGCTGCACCTTGCCGCCGCTGTCATCGTCGCGCTGCCAGGTGCCCTGCACCGCGAGCAGGTGCGATTTCAGCAGCGGCTCGCGCCAGGCCTCGATCACGTGGTTCCAGACGATCACGTTGACGTTGCCGGTCTCGTCCTCGAGCGTGACGAAGATGGTGCCGTTGGCGGTCTGCGGCCGCTGCCGACCCTTGACGATGCCACAGGCGCGCACCACGCGGCCGCTGGGCATGCCGCGCAACTGCTCGGCGCTCATCAGGTTCATGCGTGCCAGCCGCGGGCGCAGCAGCGCGAGCGGATGGCGCCGCAGCGTGAGGCGCATCGACGCATAGTCGCCGACGATCTCCTCGCCCTCGGGCGCCGCGGGCAGCGCCAGCGCCTCCTCGTGGATCGGCACGCCCTTGAGCAGCCCCGGCGCGCGCCGCTGCGCCGTCGCATCCCACATCTGCTGGCGCCGATGGCCCGACAGCGAGATCAGCGCATCGGCCGCGGCCAGCGCCGCCATGTCCTTGCCGTCGAGCTCGGCGCGCAGCGCGAGGTCCTCGGTGCTGGTGAAGGCCTGCTGCGCACGGGCTTCGAGCAGGCGCTTCGCGCCGCCCTTGCTGAGACTCGCGATGCGGTTCAGGCCCAGGCGCACCGCGGGCTGATCGTCGTGGCCCAGGCGCTCGGCATAGCGTGCGTCGGTGCCCGGCGGCACGCGTGGTGCATCGGCCGCGCGCGGCTCGAGCGTGGTGTCGATCTCGCTGCAGGTCACGTCGACCGGCCGCACCTCCACGCCATGCCGGCGCGCGTCCTGCACCAGCTGCGAGGGACTGTAGAAGCCCATCGGCTGCGAGTCGAGCAAGGCGGCGAGGAAGCAGGCGGGCTCGTGGCACTTGAGCCAACTGCTGACCGTGACCAGCAGCGCGAAGCTGGCGGCGTGGCTTTCGGGGAAGCCGTAGTCGCCGAAGCCCATGACCTGTCTGAAGATGGCTTCGGCGAATTCCTTCTTGTAGCCATGGTCGACCATGCCGTCGACCAGCTTGCGGTGGAACTTGCCGAGCCCGCCCTTGCGCTTCCAGGCCGCCATCGCACGGCGCAACTGGTCGGCCTCGTCGGCCGTGAACCGGGCCGCGATCATCGCGATCTGCATCACCTGCTCCTGGAAGATCGGGATGCCCAAGGTGCGTTCCAGCGCGGGCCGCAGTTCGTCCTTCTCGTAGACGATGGGCAGGCCTTTGGCGACACGTTCGCGCTGCTTGAGGTACGGATGCACCATGCCGCCCTGGATCGGCCCGGGCCGCACGATCGCGACCTCGATCACCAGGTCTTCGTAAGTGCGCGGTTTCAAGCGCGGCAGCATCGACATCTGGGCACGGCTCTCGATCTGGAACACACCCACGGTGTCGGCGTCGCAGATCATTTCGAACACCTTCGGGTCATCGTTAGGGATCTGGTGCATCTCCCTGGTCCAGCCCCGCCAGCGGTTCATGTGATCGAGCCCCCGCTTGATCGCACTCAACATGCCGAGCGCCAGCACATCGACCTTGAGCATGCCGATGGCCTCGAGGTCGTCCTTTTCCCACTGGATTACCGAGCGATTCTTCATCGAGGCCTTCTCGACCGGCACCAGGCGCGTGAGCTTGGTGTGGGTCAACACGAAGCCGCCGACATGCTGGCTCAGGTGGCGCGGAAAGCCACGCAAGCGCTGCGTCATCTCGATCCACTGCACCAGCTTGAGTTCGTCCTCCTCCACGCCCACGCGCGCGGCGGCGGCACGCAACTGCTCGCCGAGCACGGTGTCGTCGAACCAGTAGTGGTCCTTGGCGAACTCGTCGACCAGGCGCTCGTCGATGTCCAGGGCCTTGCCCACGTCGCGCAATGCGCTGCGCGCGCGGTAGCAGATGACGACCGCGGCAATGGCGGCGCGGTCGCGGCCGTATTTCTCGTAGATGTACTGGATGACGTCTTCGCGCCGTTGATGCTCGAAATCGACATCGATGTCGGGCGGCTCATGGCGATGCCTGCTCAGGAAGCGCTCGAACAGAAGGTGACTCTTCTCGGGATCGATCGCGGTGATGCCGAGGCAGTAGCAGACGGCCGAGTTGGCGGAGGAACCTCGGCCCTGGCAAAGGATGTCCTGCGAGCGCGCGAAGCGCACGATGTCCTCCACCGTGAGGAAGAACATCTCGTATTCGAGCTCGAGGATCAGCGACAGCTCCTTCTCGACCTGTTCGCACACCTTGTCGGGCACGCCGTCGGGATATCGCTTCCTCGCACCCTCCCAGGTCTTGCGCACCAGCGTCTGCGCAGGCGATTCGTCGTGGCCGAGGGTCTCGAGCGGGTACTTGTAGTTCTCGCGAATCACCTTCGGATCGAAGCTGCAGCACGCGGCGACCTCCAGCGTGTTCGCGAGCATCTCGCGCGTGTAGAGCTCGGCCAGCCGCACGCGTTGGCGCAGATGGCGCTCGGCATTCGATTGCAGGGCGAAGCCGCATTCGGCCACCGTCTTGCCCTCGCTCACGGCGGTGAGCACATCCTGCAGCGGCTTTCGTGCACGCGCATGCATGTGCACGTCGCCGGCCGCCACCCGACGCACGCCGGCGCGCTCGCCAGCCTCGGTCAGTGCCACGAACCAGAGGTCGTCGTCGATCTCGTTGAGCATCTCGACGGCCAGCCAGAGGTTGTCGCCGTACAGGGCCTGCGCCGCCTTCAGGTCGCCGTGCAGCACCTCGGCGTCGAGCATGGCACCGGGCACGCGCAACGGCACGAACAGCACCTGGCAGCGCTGCAGCGAGGCCACGTCACTGCCATCCCAGGTCACGCGGTAGTCGCCCTTGGGCAGTTCGGTCGTGCGCGCGGCGGTGATGAACTCGCAGAGGTTGCCCCAGCCCTCGGTGTCGTTCGCGATCACCACCAGCTTGAAGCGCTCGAAGCGGAACTCGCTACCGAACAGCAGCCGGAACTCGGGATGGCGCGGGATCGGCGGCTCCTCGGGATGCTCGCGCTCGTACTCGTCGAGCTGCCCCGGCAGGTCACGCAACGCCACATGCGCGCGCACGATGCCGGCCACCGAGCATTCGTCGGTGATGGCAAGCGCCGCATAGCCGAGGTGGTAGGCACGCTGCACCAGTTCCTCGGGCGTGGAGGCGCCGCGCTGGAAGCTGAAGTGCGTGAGGCAATGCAGCTCGGCATAGCCCGGCAGGCTCGGCACGCCGATCGCTTCGCGCCGCGGCAGGGGCTGCACCGGGGCCGGCTTGCGCTGCTTGGCGCTCGAGTCAGGCATACAACCCCTGCAGGAACCAGCGCACCTCGCCCGAAGCGAAGCAGGCCGCGGAGCGCTCCCTGAAGATCCACACCAGGCCGACCTCGGGACTCTCCGCGATGTAGTAATCGCGCACCGCCGGCTGGCCGCCCTCGTCCACGCCGCCCCACCATCCGGTCTCGACCCGCTGCGGCCCGATCAGCTTGCTCAACGTACCCTTGTAGCAAGGCCGCTCGCCGTCCATCTCGAGGCGCAGCGGCTCGGGCAGCAGCCAGGCGGGATAGAGGGCATCGGGCTGCTGGGCCGGTGCCGCGGCGGCATCGCGCACCCGTGCCTTGGGTGCCGCGGACTTGATGCCGCTGCGGCCCAGTGCCGGCCGCCAGACCTGGGTGTGTTCGGGCTGATGATCCGCCCGCGCCCGCGGCACCAGCACCTGCATCGCCCCCAGCCGCACACTCAGCCGCTCCACCATCTCGTGCAGCCTGTCCCCCTTGCGGTTGTCCTCCGGCAGAAAGCTGGTGCTCGCCCCGGCCCACGGATCGGTCTCGAGCGAGCGCAGCTTGAGCCAGCTCGCGGGCGCTGCGAGCGTGGCCAGGGCGAGCTTCTCGGACAGCAGGCGGCGCAAGTGCGCGAGGTCCTGCGTGGGCTCGGCGGTGCGCACCGCGACCTGCTGGGTCGGCGGCAGGTTCACGCCGTTGAAACGCTTGAGGTCGAGCGTCCATTCCAGCTCGAGCGCGCGCGCGCCACGCTGGCGCGCACGCAGCCAGATCTGCAGCGCCGACAGCAGCCGGTTGGCCGACCACATGAGTTCGGGCGCGGTCTCGGCCAGCGCGGGCAGCTCGAGCTTCTGCTCGAACACGTCGGGCAGCGTGAGCCAGGCATGGCTTTCGGGGCGCAGGCCCCAGGCGATGTCGAGCGCGGCGCGCAGCTCGGCGCCGAAGCGCCGCGAGAGCCCGCCGCGCGGCAGCGCCGCCACCTCGCCC
>NZ_JBZAYE010000566.1:0-4746 GCF_058244205.1 Variovorax sp. 20P10.2.4 | reverse complement strand
AGCCGGCGCGGCATGAGCGCGGCCGCGCGCGCCTTCATCGAGCATCTCGTCGAGGCCTTCCCCGCCGCCGTCCGGCTCGACTGAGCGCAAGCGCAACCCCCGTGATCCGACCCGCCGCGCCGATGCGGCGGTGCGGTCGCGCGCGCCATCAGGGTTTACGCAAAGACGTGGCCTCGGCATCGATGTCTACAATATGGACATACATCCACAATATGGACAAGCGACATGCCCCTCGATGATTCGGATCCGACCCCGAAGATGCCCTACCAGTACCCGAATCCTCCGGACGCGTTGCCCGAGATCGTGGTGCAGCACGCGATCCCGAGCGACGAGCGCCTGTGGGTGCCGCAGGCCGAGAACGTGTGGTTCCGCCCGCTGTGCCTGAACGCGAGCCAGGGCTACTGGATGAACCTGCTGAAGGTGCGCAAGTCGGGCGTGCTGAGCCGCCACCGCCATCCGCAGGCGGTGCACGGCTTCGTGCTCAAGGGGCGCTGGCGCTATCTCGAGCACGACTGGGAAGCCACCGAGGGCAGCTACGTGTTCGAGCCGCCGGGCGAGACGCACACGCTGTACGTGCCCGAGGACGTCGAGGAAATGATCACCTACTTCCAGGTCAACGGTGTCATGTACTACACCGACCCCTGGGGCAAGGGCATGGGCTACGAGGACGTGTTCACCAAGATCGACATGTGCCGCAAGCACTTCGACAACGTCGGCCTCGGCGCGGACTACGTCAAGCAGTTCATCCGATGAGCACGACGGCCTACGGCCGCGCCGGCTACGACTTCGCGGGCGCGGTGGCGGTGGTCACCGGCGGTGCCAGCGGCATCGGCGCGGAAGTCGCGGCGCAACTGCGGCGCAGCGGCGCGCGGGTGGCGGTGTGGGACATGGCCGAGGCCACTGCGAACGACGACGCCTGGCAGGTCGACGTGAGCGATCTCGCCACGGTCGAGCGTGCCGCCGCCGCGGTGGCCGCGCGCTTCGGCCGCATCGACTTCGTGGTCAACAGCGCGGGCTTCGCGGGACCGACGGTGCCGCTCGATGCCTACGACCCCGCCACCTGGCGCCGCATCGTCGACGTGAACCTGGTCGGCACCTTCAACGTGTGCCGCGCCGTGGTGCCGCACCTGCGTGCCGCGGGCGCGGGCCGCATCGTCAACATCGCCTCGCTGGCCGGCAAGGAGGGCACGCCCAATGCCTCGGCCTACAGCGCGGCCAAGGCCGGCGTGATCGCGCTGACCAAGTCGCTCGGCAAGGAGCTCGCGACCACCGGCATCCTGGTGAACGCGATCGCGCCGGCCGCGGTGCGCACGCCGATCCTCGAGCAGATGTCGGCCGAGCACGTGCAGACCATGATCGGCAAGAGCCCGATGCAGCGCCTGGGCGAGAGCGCCGAGGTGGCCGAGATGGTGGCCTGGCTGTGCTCGGGCTCGTGCAGCTTCAGCACCGGCGCCACCTTCGATCTCTCGGGCGGTCGGGCCACGTACTGAAGCGCCGCCAAGTTTTTTCGGTCCCATTCCTTTTCAAACCACGGAGACACACCCCATGATTCGCTTCGCCTCGAAACTGCAACGCCTCGCGGCGCTGTCGCTGCTGCCGGTGGCGGCGCTGCTGGCCGCCGCGCCCGCCTCGGCGCAATCGCGCGACTATCCCAACAAGCCGGTCGAGCTGGTGGTGCCGTTCCAGCCCGGCGGCGGCACCGACGCACTGGCGCGCGCCTTCGCCGATGCCACGCGCAAGCACATGCCGCAGAGCATGATCATCGTCAACAAGCCCGGCGCCAGCGGCGCCATCGGCTGGCAGGACGTGATCAACGCCAAGCCCGACGGCTACCGCCTCGCGGTGGTCACGGTGGAACTCACGACGCTGCCGCACATGGGCCTCGCCAAGTTCACCTACGAGGACCTCGCGCCCATCGCGCGCCTCAACGCCGACCAGGCCGCGATCACCGTGCGTGCCGATGCGCCGTGGAACACCATCGAGGAGTTCCTGGCCGCCGCGAAGAAGGACAGCGGCAAGCTCAGCGTGGGCAATGCCGGCAACGGCTCGATCTGGCACCTGGCGGCCGCCGCGCTCGAGGACAAGACCAGCGTGAAGTTCAACCACACGCCGTTCCAGGGCGCCGGTCCCGCGGTGCTCGCGCTGATGGGCGGCCACATCGACGCGGTGGCGGTGAGCCCGGCCGAGGTCACGACCTACGTGCAGGCCGGCAAGCTCAAGACGCTGGCCGTGATGGCCGAGCAGCGCGTGAAGGGCTTCGAGAAGGTGCCCACGCTCAAGGAACGCAACATCGACCTGGTGATCGGCACCTGGCGCGGCATCGCGGCGCCGAAGAACACGCCGCCCGAGGTCATCGCCTACCTGAAGACCGTGAGCCAGCAAGCCGCCAACGAGCCCGCCTTCCGCGAGGTGCTCGACAAGCAGAACCTGGGCTTCGCCTATGCCGACGACGTCGCCTTCAAGGCCACGATGGCCAAGGACAGCGCCTACTTCAAGACGCTGATGGGCAAGCTCGACATCAAGAACTGATCCACGCAAAGGCAACTTCCGTTTCATGACTTACGAGGCAGCACTCTTCAAGGGCAAGCGGGCACTGGTGTCCGGTGCCACCCAGGGCATCGGCGCCGTGATCGCCAACCACCTGGCCGCGCTCGGCGCGCAGGTCACGGCCATCGGCCTGGGCAACGGCGACGGCACGCTCGATGCCGCGGTCGAGGTCCGGCAGGCCGACGTGACCTCGGACGCGAGCCTCGAGGCCGCGATCGGCGGCATCGAGCGCCTGGACATCGTCTTCAACTGCGCCGGCATCATCCAGCGCGGCGCGGAGCACGACCTCGCGGTGTTCGAGAAGGTGCTGGCCGTGAACCTCACGGGCACGATGCGCGTGTGCGGCATGACGCGCGAGCGCCTCAAGGCGAGTGGCGGCTGCATCGTCAACACGGCCTCGATGCTGAGCTTCTTCGGCGGCGGGCTGGTGCCCGGCTATGCCTCGAGCAAGGGCGGCGTGGCCCAGCTCACCAAGTCGCTGGCGATCGCCTACGCGGCCGACGGCATCCGCGTGAACGCGATCGCGCCGGGCTGGATCGCGACGCCGCTCACGAAACCGCTGCAGGACGATCCCGCGCGCGCGGGCCCGATCCTCGCGCGCACGCCGCTGGGCCGCTGGGGCACGCCCGACGACGTGGCGCGCGCCGCGATGTTTCTCTGCACGCCGGCCGCGTCGTTCATGACCGGCGTGGTGCTGCCGGTCGACGGCGGCTACATGGTGAGCTGAGGGCGCGCCCGATGCGCGTGGACTGGATGGAGGGTATGGATAATGGCCCGGCCCTCGTTCCCGCCGGTGCCCGCGCCGGCCTCGTCCCTTCGTCCATGCCCGCTCCCCGGTCTTCCTCCGCCGCTCCCGCTTCTTCCGCCGCTTCCGCGAACCAGGTCGCGGGCACCGCCTCGTTCTCCAAGTTCATGCACGTGCTGCAACTGGTGGCCGATGCGCAGGAGCCGGTCAACGTCGCGGCGCTGATGCGTGCGAGCGGTTATCCGCGGCCCACGGTGCACCGCATCGTCGCGGCGCTGATCGCCGAGCGCCTGCTGGTCGAGCATCCGCACAGCGCGACCCTGGGGCTGGGCCCGCGGCTGATCCAGCTCGCGAGCCGCAGCTGGGGCCGCTCCGAACTGCGGCTGGCCGCCGTCGACGAGCTCAAGCGGCTGCGCGACCTCACGGGCGAGACCGTGCACCTGGCCGTGCCCAACGACACGACCATGGTCTACATCGAGAAGCTCGAGAGTCCGAGCGCGGTGCGCATGGCCTCGCGCATCGGCACCAGCGTGTCGCTGCACGCCACCGCCGTCGGCAAGGCCTACATGGCGGCGCTCGACGACGGCGCGCTCAAGGCGCTGGTCAAGCGCCTGCCGATGCCGCGCTACACGCCCAACACCACCGTCGATGCCGCAGCGCTGCGCGCCGAGGTGCAGAAGACGCGCGAGCGCGGCTGGTCGGTCGACAACGAGGAGAACGAAGCCGGCATCTTCTGCTTCGGCGCGGTGATCCGCGGCGCGGGCGGCGTGCCGGTGGCGGCGATCAGCGTGAGCACGCTGGTGTTCCGCCAGAAGGAGGACCCGGCACAGGCCTACGTGGCGCCGCTGCTCGAGGCCTGCCGCGTCATCTCGGAGCGCATCGCGCAGACGCCTTCGCTGTCGGGCAGCGACGTGCTCTGAAGCGCGTGCGGCTCAGGCCAGCGCCTTGAGCTGGAAGCCCGGCGCCCGCGCTTCCTCTTCGCTCAGCGCCACGCCCTTGGCCAGCAGCCGGCGCGCCAGCATGTGATCGCCCGCGCGGTTGAGCGTCTCGACCGCCGCGAGGCGTCCTTCGCGGATGCACAGCACGGTGGCGGCCGATGAAGCCGCATCGCGCAGCACCACGTGCGTATCGTCGGCCGCGCGCAGCCCGGCGATCTGCAGCTTGAGTTCGCCCTGGTCGCTCCAGAACCACGGCACGGGGCCGTGCGCCACCGTCTTGCCCGCGAGCCGCGCCGCCACGCTGCGCGCCTGGTCGCCGGCGTTCTGCACCGACTCGAGCCGGATCGGGCGGCCGCTGGCCGGATCGGGAAAGGCCGCCACGTCGCCGATGGCCGAGATCGCCGGATCGGAACTCAGCAGCTGCGCATCGACGCGAATGCCGTTGTCGACCGCGAGCCCGGCCTGCGCCGCGAGCTGCGTGCGCGGCTCGGCACCGATGCCGACCACCACGAGGTC
>NZ_JBZAYE010000565.1:0-4750 GCF_058244205.1 Variovorax sp. 20P10.2.4 | reverse complement strand
GCACCGACCGCATCATCATCGTCGCGCTCGATCCCGGCCATGGCGGCGAGGACCCCGGCGCCATCGGCCCGGCCGGCACGCGCGAAAAAGACATCGTGTTGCAGGTCGCGTTCCGCCTGCGCGACCGCATCAACGCCAGCAGCATCAACGGCAACCCGATGCGCGCCTTCCTCACGCGCGATGCGGACTTCTTCGTGCCGCTGGGCGTGCGCGTGCAGAAGGCGCGGCGCGTGCAGGCCGACCTGTTCGTGAGCATCCACGCCGATGCCTTCACCACGCCGGCCGCTCGCGGCGCCAGCGTGTTCGCGCTGAGCCAGAGCGGCGCCTCGAGCAGCGCCGCGCGCTGGCTCGCCAACAAGGAGAACGACGCCGACAAGGTCGGCGGCGTGAACGTCGGCAACCACGAGGCACAGGTGCAGCGCGCGCTGCTCGACATGAGCACCACCGCGCAGATCAACGACAGCCTCAAGCTCGGCGGCGCGATGCTCGGCGAGATCAAGGGCATCGGCGCGCGGCTGCACAAGGGCCAGGTCGAACAGGCCGGCTTCGCGGTGCTGAAGGCACCCGACATCCCGAGCGTGCTGGTCGAGACCGCCTTCATCAGCAACCCCGAGGAAGAAGCCAACCTGCGCCGCGTGCAGTACCAGGAAGACCTGGCCGATGCGCTGATGCGCGGCATCCAGCGCTATTTCGCGCAGAACCCGCCGCTGGCGCGCAGCCGGCAGCTCTGAGCGGTCTGCGGGCCCTGTTTTCAGAGGGCGGCGTGGGCAGCGCCGACCCCGCGCAGGCTCCCCTTCCCACGCTGCGGCCCGGCGCCCCGCACAGGCAGGCGCGGCGGGCTCCTACACAGGATGGAACGCCGTTTTGCAGAAGATCACTCCATCGATTTTTTAAACAGAAAGGTGGACATCATGAAAGCACGCATCTGGATTGCCGCTGCGGCGGCCACCTCCGTGATGGCGCTGGCAGGCTGCGCGTCGGGCCCGAACCAGAACCTGGGCACGGGCGTCGGCGCGGTCGGTGGCGCGCTGGTCGGCAATGCGATCGGCGGCAACACCGCCAGCACCGTGGGTGGTGCCGCCATCGGCGGGATCATCGGCAACCAGGTCGGCCGCAATGCCGACGAACGCAACTACTACAACCAGCAGCGCTACCCGCAGGGCAACTACTACCCGCGCAACGGCCCGAACTATTGATCGGCCGGGTGCTTGCCACCCGCACTGCCTGAACGAAAAGAGCGCCCCGCGGGGCGCTCTTTTTTTCGTGGGCGGACGGCCTCAGGCGCCCTGCTGCGCGCGCGCCTTCTCGGCCCGCGCCGCGCGCCAGGCGCCGAAGATCGCGAGCAGGCCCGGCACGAAGATCAGCGCCCAGATGATCTTGTCGAGATGCTGGCGCACCAGCGGCAGGTTGCCGAAGAAGTAGCCCGCGGTCGCGATGCCCAGCACCCACAGCAGCGCACCGCCGACGTTGAACATGCTGAACTTGGCGCGGCTCATCTCGGCCACGCCGGCCACGAAGGGCGCGAAGGTGCGGATGAAGGGCATGAAGCGCGCGAGCACGATGGTGATGCCGCCGTAGCGTTCGTAGAAGGCATGCGCCTGGTCGAAGGCCTTGCGGTTGAAGAAGCGAGAACTCTCCCACTGGAACACCTTGGGCCCGAAATAGCGGCCGATGCTGTAGTTGCACTGGTCGCCGAGGATGGCCGCGATCACCAGCAAGGTGCAGGCGATCGGAAAGCTCATCAGCCCCACGCCGCACAGCGCGCCCACGATGAACAGCAGCGAATCGCCGGGCAGGAAGGGCATCACCACCACCCCCGTCTCGACGAACACGATCAGGAACAGGAGCGCGTAGACCCAGGGGCCGTAGGCGATGACGAAGGCCTCGAGGTGCTTGTCGACATGCAGGATGAAGTCGACGAGAAAGCTGATGATTTCCATGGGGGCGGATTATCCTTGCAGCGTCCGCCCCCCGATCGAAGACCCCATGCTGCAACTGCGCCTCGCCGAAACCGCCGACTGGCCCGCGATCTGGTCGGTGCTCGAGCCCACCTTCCGCCGCGGCGACACCTACACCTTCGCGACCGACATTCCCGAGGACGAAGCGCACTCGCTGTGGCTCAACCCGCGCCTGGCCACCTACGTGGCCTGCGATGCGCAGGGCGCGGTGCTCGGCACCTACGTGCTCAAGGCCAACCAGCCGGGCCAGGGCGCGCACGTGGCCAACTGCGGCTACGTGGTGTCCGACGCGGCGCGCGGCCTGGGCGTCGCCTCGGCGATGTGCGAGCACTCGCAGCGCGAGGCCGTCGCACGCGGCTTCCTCGCGATGCAGTTCAACTTCGTGGTCTCGGCCAACGCGCCCGCAGTCCATCTCTGGCAGAAGCTGGGCTTCGCCATCGTCGGCACGCTGCCAGGGGCCTTCCGGCATCCGCGGCAGGGTTTCGTCGACGCCTTCGTCATGTACAAGCAGTTGCAGTCGGCCTGAGCCTTCGGGCCCGGGCGCGCGGCATGCAGCGCCACTCACCCACCCCCACTTGGAGACACCGATGACAGGTCAATACATCCAGCTCGCCGCCAAAGACGGCAGCGGCAGCTTCCGCGGCTACCTCGCCGTGCCGGCCTCGGGCCACGGGCCCGGCCTGGTGATCGCGCAGGAGATCTTCGGCGTGAACAAGACCATGCGCGACGTGGCCGACTACTACGCCGAAGAAGGCTACGTGGCGCTGGTGCCCGACCTGTTCTGGCGCCAGCAGCCCGACGTGGAACTGGGCTACAGCGAGGCCGACTGGCAGCAGGCCTTCAAGTTCTACGGCGGCTTCGACGAGGCCAAGGGCATGGAGGACATCCAGGCCGCGCTCGACGTGCTGCGCGACCGGCCCGAGGTGGTCGAGCGCCAGGCCGGCGTGCTGGGCTTCTGCCTCGGCGGCAAGCTGGCCTACCTCGCGGCCTGCCGCACCGATGCCGACGTGTCGGTGGGCTACTACGGCGTGGGCATCGACGCGGCGCTCGAGGAAGCGAAGAACATCCGCAAGCCACTGCTGCTGCACGTGGCCGAGCTCGACAAGTTCTGCCCGCCCGAGGCGCGCGAGCGCATCGTGCAGGCGCTCAAGGGCCATCCCAAGGTGGCGCTGCACGTCTATCCGGGCGTCGACCACGCCTTCGCGCGCGCGGGCGGCGACCACTTCCACAAGCCCTCGGCGCTGATGGCGCACGAGCGCAGCATCGCCGCGCTCAAGGCCGCGATCGGCCCGCACTACGACCTGTCGGCGCTGTGGGACAAGCACTGCGAGTACGAGTTCGGCACGCGCAACGTCGACGACACCATGTCGACCATGGTGGCCGAGCCCTACGTCAACCACATCCCGACCATGACCGGCGGCGTGGGCTACGGGAACCTGCACGCCTTCTATACGAACCACTTCGTCAACAGCAATCCGCCCGACACCGCGCTGACCTCGATCTCGCGCACCGTCGGCGCGACGCAGGTGGTCGACGAGCTGCTGTTCACCTTCACCCACACCACCGAGATCCCGTGGATGCTGCCGGGCGTGGCGCCCACGGGCCGGCGGGTGGAGGTGCCGCTGCTCGCGGTCATCAAGTTCCGCGGCGACAAGCTCTACCACGAGCACATCTACTGGGACCAGGCCAGCGTGCTGGTGCAGGTGGGGCTGCTCGATCCGAAGCTGCTGCCGGTGGCCGGCATCGAGACGGCGCGCAAGCTGCTCGACGAGACCCTGCCTTCGAACACGCTCATGCCCTGAGCGTACGCGCCGCATGAAGAAGATCGACCCGCGGCTGCTGCAGGCCTTCGTGGCCGTCGCGCGCGAGGGATCGGTGTCCAGGGGCGCGCAGCGCCTGTTCCTCACGCAGCCGGCGGTGAGCCTGCAGCTCAAGGAGCTCGGCGCGCTGGTCGAGCTCGAGCTGTTCCAGCGCACACCCACCGGCCTGCTGCTGACGCGCGACGGCGCGGCGCTGCTCAACCACGCGGAACACGCGCTCGAGGGCCTCAACGATTTCGCGATCGCCGCCGAGCGCATGAAGGGCGGCGTGCGCGGCGCACTGCGCATCGGCACCATCCTCGACCCCGAGTTCACGCGCCTGAGCGGCCTGCTCAAGGAGCTGGTGACGCTGGCGCCCGAGCTCGAGACCGAGCTGCACCACGGCACCAGCGGCGAAGTGCTCGCGAAGCTGCTGAACAAGGAGGTCGACGTCGGCTTCTACCTCGGCGATCCCGATGCGAGCGACCTGCCGCAGGCCAGCTCGGCCTCGCGCCGCAGCGAGGGCAAGGCCTTCCATTCGACCGTGCTCACGCGCTTCAGCTACCAGGTGATCGGCCCGCCGGGCTGGGGACCGCAGGTGATGGGCCGCGACTGGCCCGACCTGAGCTGCCTGCCCTGGGTGCTGGCACCGGCGACCTCCTCGCACTCGCGGCTGCTGGCGCCGGTGCTGCAGGCGCGCGGGCTGGTGCTGAAGAAGGCGGCGCAGGCCGACCAGGAGTCGTCGATGCTCGCGCTGGTGCGCGCGGGCGTGGGCATCTCGCTGGCGCGCGACGCGGTGGCGCTGCGCGCCAGCCAGCGCGACGGACTGGTGATCGCCGACCAGGTCGGCATCGAGAGCGACCTGCGCTTCGTCTGCCTCGCGGGCGCGCTGCGGCGCCCCGAGGTCGACTGCGCGATGCAGGCGCTCGCGCGCGCCTGGCGGCTGTCGCTCTGAACCGGCCTCAGGCGCGCGGCAGCGCGGAGCCTTCGAGC
>NZ_JBZAYE010000564.1:0-4756 GCF_058244205.1 Variovorax sp. 20P10.2.4 | reverse complement strand
GCCGGCCACACGGTGGGCTGGCTCGCGGTGGAGAGCGGCCAGCTCGACGCGGGCGATGCGGCCGGCGGGCCGATCGGCGACGGCGAGCTCGCGGTGTTCGAGGAGTCGGGCGAGGCCATCGAGTTGGTGGCGCATGGCGACACCTCCTTCGTGCTGGGCTCGGCGGTCAAGCATCCGCATGAGCTCGTGATGGGCCACTACTCGGTGCACACCAGCCGCGCGACGCTGGACCAGGGCGAGGCCGAGATCCGTCGCATCGGCGCGAAGCTGCGGCAGGAGGGCCGGCTCGGCCGGGCCGCATAGCGCAGGAAGCGCGGCTCCGACGAGCCGCGTAATCGAGCATGCGCGCGCCGGGCGGCTGCGCCAGAATCGTTCGCTTCCAGAACGATTCAGCCAGCCGCCCCCATGAACATCGTCGATTCCTTCGCCGACGTCGCCCGCTTCGTCGACATCCGGCGCGACATCCACGCCCATCCCGAACTCGGCTTCGAGGAACACCGCACTTCCGAGAAAGTGGCCGGCCTGCTCGCCGAATGGGGCATCGAGGTGCACCGCGGCATCGCGGGCACCGGCCTGGTCGGCGTGCTGCGCAAGGGCACGGGCGCGCGCACCATCGGCCTGCGCGCCGACATGGATGCGCTGCCGCTGCACGAGGCCAACGAGTTCGCCCACAAGTCGCGCCACGCGGGCCGCATGCATGCCTGCGGCCATGACGGCCACACCACCATGCTGCTGGCCGCCGCCTGGCACCTGTCGCAGCAGGGCCCGGACGACTTCGACGGCACGGTGCATTTCATCTTCCAGCCCGCGGAGGAGATGGGCAAGGCCGGTGCCAAGAAGATGATCGACGAGGGCCTGTTCGAGCGCTTCCCGTGCGACGCGGTCTTCGGCCTGCACAACTTCCCGGTCGGCGACGTGGGCCGCTTCGCGCTCAACGAGGGCGCGCTCATGGCCTCGAGCAACACCTACCGCATCACGCTGCACGGGCGCGGCACGCATGCCTCGATGCCGCACACCGGCATCGACCCGGTGGCGGCGGTGGTCAACCTCGCGCAGCAGCTGCAGACCATCGTCGCGCGCACCATCCCGAGCACCGAGCGCGCGCTGCTCGCGGTCACGCAGCTGCGCGGCTCGGATGCGCCCAACATCATTCCCGACGAGGCCACGGTCGGCGGCACCATCCGCACCTTCTCGATCGAGGCCATCGACCTGCTCGAGGCGCGGCTGCGCGAGGTGGCCGCGGGCGTGGCGGCGGCGCACGGCTGCACGGCCGAGGTGTTCTTCAACCGCTCCTCGCCGCCGACGGTGAACCATCCGGCCGAGGCGCGCTTCGCGGCCGGCGTGATGCGCGAGGTGGTGGGCGACGACATGGTCACCACCGATTTCCCGGCGGTGATGGGCGCCGAGGACTTCGCCCACATGCTGCTGGCGCGGCCCGGCTGCTACGCCTTCCTCGGCAATGGCGACGGCGACCACCGGCTCGACGGCCACGGGCCCGGGCCTTGCATCATCCACAACAGCTCGTTCGACTTCAACGACGAGATCATCCCGATCGGCGCGAGCTACTTCGTGCGGCTGGCGCAGCGCTGGCTCGCGCCCGGGCGCTGAAGCGACCACGCGGATTTCTTCCTTTCTCCAACCCGACGAAAGCGGCCCTACCGATGACCACCCCGTTCGCCCGACGCTCGCTCCTCGCCCTGGCCTTCGCGGCGGCCGTACTGCCCGCGGCGGCGCAGCAGCGCGTGATCCACATCGTCGTGCCCTTCGGCACCGGCGCGGTGCAGGACACCGTGGCGCGCGCCTTCAACAACGAGCTCGGCGCGGCGCTCAATGCGAGCGCCATCGTCGAGAACCGCGCGGGTGCGGGCGGCACCGTGGGCGCGGCGATCGCGGCCAAGGCGCCGGCCGACGGCAACACGCTGGTGCTCGCGGCCGCGAGCCACAACATCGCGGGCTTCCTCTACAGCAAGCTGCCCTACGACCCGCTCAAGGACTTCGTGGGCGTGGCCAACATCGGCAACGCGGGCTACGTGCTCGCGGTGGCCAGCGGCATGAACGTGTCGACCACGGCCGACTTCATCAAGGAGATCAAGGCCAACCCCGGCAAGTACAACTACGCCTCGGCCGGCAACGGCAGCGCCACGCACCTCGCGATGGCCTCGTTCCTCGCCAAGGCCGGGCTGCAGATGACGCACATCCCGACCAAGTCCACCGGCGAGGCGGTCAACGAGGTGCTCGCGGGTCGGGTGCAGGCGGTGATCTCGTCGAGCATCGGCGTGATGGGCTTCCAGAGCGATCCGCGCATGAAGCTGCTGGCCTCGACCGGCCAGTCGCGCAGCCCCTTCCTGCCGAAGCTGCCGACCGTGGCCGAGAGCGGCCTGCCCGGCTATGCCTTCGATTCGTGGATCGGCCTGCTCGCGCCGGCAGCCACGCCCAAGGCCGAGATCGAGCGGCTCAACGCGGCCGTCAACAAGGTGATCGCCGACCCGGCGATCCAGGAACGCTTCACGCGGCTGGGCGTGGAGCCGCGCAGCCAGAGCGCCGAGGAATTCCAGAAGCTGCTGCGCGCCGACTGGGATGCGATGGGGGCGGTGGTGAAGGCCTCGGGGGCGAAGGTCGATTGATGGCAAATACAAGCTTTGGCAGATAAAAGGCAAAAATAAGCCAAAACCTATAAATTGACAAAACAAGGGAAGGCCTATATCTTGAAGGCAAGATGGACTACCCCCTTCGTTTTGCCGATCAGCTTCGGGCGCACCTCCAGGCGCTGCGGAAGAAGCGCGGCCTGACGCAGGCGCAGGCCGGCAGCCTCGTCGGTGTCAGCCAGGCCCGGATCGCCGAGATCGAGGCGAATCCCGGGGCCGTCGGTTTCGAACAGCTGATGAAGCTGCTGGCGGCGCTGGGCGCGTCGATCTCGCTGCGCGACGAAGACGAGGCCCCGGCCTTCGCGGCGCCGGCGAGCGCCGAACTCCCCGATGGCGACCAGCGCGCGAAGGATCGCAACGCGGTGCGCGCCTATGGGCGGATGCCGTTGCCGGCCTCGCCGGTCGCCCAGGAAAAAGGCGCCGAACCGGCGGTGGCCGCCCCGTCGCCCCCCGAACCGCAAGCACCGCGCCCTGCCGCGGATGGCCCCGCGCCCACCGTCCGCGGGCGCTTCGCCGCCACGCCGAGGAAAGGCTCCTGGTGAGGCGCGCGCTCAAGGCCTGGATGAACGGCGAACTCGTCGGCACCTGGTCGGTCGATCGCGAATCCCACAGCTTCCGCTACGAGCCCGCGTGGCTCGCGTCGCCGCGGCGCCGTTCGCTGTCGCTCTCGTTGCCGATCACCACGGCGCTCGAAGTCCAGGGCGAGGCGGTGCGCAACTACTTCGACAACCTGCTGCCCGACAACGAGCGGATCCGTGCGCGGCTGGGCCAGCGCTTCGGGCTCAAGAACACCAAGGTCTTCGACCTGCTCGAAGCCATCGGCCGCGACTGCGTGGGGGCGGTGCAGCTGCTGCCCGACGGCGCGGTGCCCGAAGGCTGGGACCGCGTGAACTGCGAGCCGCTCGCCGACGAGCAGGTGGCCGAGTTGCTGCGCGCCGTGCCGACCGAATCGACGCCCGAGCGGCTGCGCGACCGCGACCTGTTCCGGATCTCGCTCGCGGGCGCGCAGGAAAAGACCGCACTGACCCGCGTCGACGGCCGCTGGTGCCGCCCGCATGGCGCCACGCCGACCACCCACATCCTCAAGCTGCCGCTGGGGTTGATCGGCGGCTCGCGGCGCGTCGATGCCTCCGATTCGGTGCAGAACGAATGGCTCTGCGCGCGGATCGTCGGAGCGCTGGGCCTGCCGGTCGCGCCGACCGCCATCGAGCGCTTCGGCGACCAGAAGGTCTTGGCGGTCGAGCGCTTCGACCGCGAATGGATGGCGGGCGCGAACGGCGAGCGCTGGATCGCGCGCCTGCCACAGGAAGATTTTTGCCAGGCGATGGCGCTGCCGCCCGAGCGCAAGTACGAGCAGCATGGCGGCCCCGGCATGACCCGCTGCCTGCAACTGCTGCAGGGCAGCCGCAGCCGGGACGATGGCACGTTGTTCCTGCTCGCGCAGCTCGCCTTCTTCCTGCTGGCGGCCACCGACGGGCACGCCAAGAACTTCTCGCTCCATCTGCAGCGCGGCGACGTCTACGAGATGACGCCGCTCTACGACGTGCTGTCGATGTGGCCCTACTTCGGCAACGGCGCGAGCCAGTTCCAGCCGCGCCGGGCCGAGCTGGCGATGGCCGTGCGCTCGAAGAACGCGCACTACGCGCTGCACACCATCCAGGCGCGCCATTGGTGGGGGCTCGCGATGCGCAACGGCGGCGACGACACCTGGCGCGCGATGCTCGCGCTGGTCGAAACGCTCGACGAGGCGCTGGCCGAGGTCGAGGCCGCGCTGCCCGCGGACTTTCCCGCGCGGACCTGGGAGGCCGTCTCCCGCGGCATGCGCGCCGAGGCACGGCGCTTCCTTTCGGGCGTGGCGCCCGCCGCGACGCGCTGACCCGGTCTCGTCCTCCAGCCGGATGCGCTCGCCGCGTGCCGGCGTGTAGGACGCCCGTGCATTGACTTCGGCCCTCCGCGGGCGATGCTGGGAACGGGTCCGGCTTGTATGCCGGACCGCAGGAAGGAAGGCTTTCATGGAACAGACAACGACAACAGGCATGCCCTCGCGCCAGGGCGGAACGCAGAAGCTCTGGGTGGTGATCGGCGTGCTCGCGGTGGCGGTGGCCGCGCTC
>NZ_JBZAYE010000563.1:0-4758 GCF_058244205.1 Variovorax sp. 20P10.2.4 | reverse complement strand
CGTGGCCGAGGTCACGCGCGAGCGCTATCCCTGGGACACCATCCCGTATCACAGCCGCTGGCGCCATTTCGAGGCCGGCGGCGTCGACCGCCTGGCCCAGCTCAACGAGCTGCTCGGCGAGGCCGACGCGCGGCAGCGCGCACGCGCGCACATCGACCTGGTGCTGGTCAGCGTGCTGCTCGATGCCGGTGCCGGCCCCGACTGGCACTACACGGAACCGGCCAGCGGCGAGCGCTTCTCGCGTTCCGAGGGCCTGGGCGTGGCGAGCTTCCACGCCTTCACCAGCGGCCTGTTCTCCTCCGACCCCGAGCGCCCGCTGCAGGCCGATGCCGCCGGCCTGCGCGGCCTGGTCACCGACCGGCTCGGCGCCGCCTTCCAGGTCAGCGAGGTCAATCCGCTGATCGGCCTCGCGGGCCGCGCGACATTGCTGCGCCGGCTCGGCGAGGCGCTGGCCGAGCAGCCCGAGGTGTTCGGCGAGGACGGCCGGCCCGGCAACCTGTTCGACGCGCTGGTCGGCCCCTTCGGCCCCGCCGCGCCGCCCACCGCCGAGATCGGCGCGCACGCGATCCTGTCGCTGCTGCTCGACTCGCTGTCGCGCATCTGGCCCTCGGCCAATGCGGTCGACAGCATCGCCGCCGACGGCAGCGACAACCCCGGCGGCATCGGCTCCGGCGATCCCGCGCTGGCGCTCGGCGACTGCTGGCGCCACAGCGCGGTGCCGGGGCCGGGCCTCACCAACGGCTGGATGCCCTTCCACAAGCTCTCCCAGTGGCTGACCTATTCGCTGCTCGAGCCCTTCGAGTGGGCCGGCGTGAAGGTGCGCCACCTCGAGGCCCTGACCGCGCTGCCCGAGTACCGCAACGGCGGCCTGCTGATCGACAGCGGCGTGATCGTGCCCAAGGACGCGGCGCTGCTCGAACGGCGCTGGAAGGCCGGCGACGAGTTCATCGTCGAGTGGCGCGCGCTGACCGTGGCCCTGCTCGACGAACTGGCGCCGCGGGTGCGCAAGGTGCTCGGCCGCACCGAGGAACAGCTGCCGCTGGCCTGCGTGCTCGAGGGCGGCACCTGGGCCGCGGGCCGGGCACTGGCACAGCGCTTGCGTAACGGTGCGCCACCACTGCAGATCGAGAGCGACGGCACGGTCTTCTAGTTCGCCAGTCTCTTAGACTTCCGGGTTTCGCCAACGCAGAACGAATCGAAGAATTCCAATGAGCAACGTCCACCTCCTCGACCATCCCCTCGTCCAGCACAAGCTCACGCTGATGCGCCGCAAGGACGCTTCCACCAACAGCTTCCGCCGGCTCCTCAACGAGATCAGCATGCTCATGGCCTACGAGGTCACGCGCGACATGCCGATGCAGGACGTCGAGGTCGAAACGCCGCTCGAGACCATGCAGGCCAAGGTCATCGACGGCAAGAAGCTGGTGCTGGTGTCGATCCTGCGCGCGGGCACCGGCATCCTGGACGGCATGCTCACCGTGGTGCCCGGCGCTCGCGTCGGCCACATCGGCCTGTATCGCGACCCGAAGACGCTGACCGCGGTCGAGTACTACTTCAAGATGCCCGGCGAGATGGACAGCCGCGACGTGATCGTGGTCGACCCGATGCTGGCCACCGGCAACTCGGCGGTGGCCGCGGTCGAGCGGCTCAAGGAACTCAATCCCAAGTCGATCAAGTTCGTCTGCCTGCTGACCTGCCCCGAAGGCGTGGCGACGATGCAGAAGGCGCACCCCGACGTGCCGATCTACACGGCCGCGATCGACCGCGAACTCAACGACCACGGCTATATCCTGCCGGGCCTGGGCGACGCCGGCGACCGCATCTTCGGCACCAAGTAAACGCAGACAAGAAGAGAAGCGGCCCGGTTCCTGCTTCGCAGCATCGGTCCACCGCCCCGCGCAGGGCGCGGTGCGACGATCCGAGCCCGCACCAGTTCCACCAGATCCATCACCCGAGGAGAAGCACCGTGACAGCACGCCGCCCCCTGATCGTTCGTTCCATCGCCATTGCCGCGGCCCTCGCGGCCGGCCTTCCCGGCCTCGCCCTCGCGCAGGCCAAGCTCAAGGTGGCGGCGGTCTACACCGTCCCCTTCGAGCAGCAATGGGTGGGCCGCATCCACAAGGCGCTGAAGGCCGCCGAGGCGCGCGGCGAGATCGAGTACAAGGCCACCGAGAACGTCAGCAACGCCGACTACGAGCGCGTGATGCGCGAATACGCCACCGGCGGCAACCAGCTGATCCTCGGCGAGGTGTTCGGCGTCGAGGCCGCGGCGCGCAAGGTCGCCAAGGACTTTCCGAAGGTCGCCTTCCTGATGGGCTCCTCGCTCAAGCCGCAGGCGCCCAACTTCAGCGTGTTCGACAACTACATCCAGGAACCGGCCTACCTCAGCGGCATGGTCGCCGGCGGCATGACCAAGAGCAACCGCATCGGCATGGTCGGCGGCTTCCCGATCCCCGAGGTCAACCGCCTGATGAACGCCTTCATGGCCGGCGCCAAGGAGACCAATCCCAAGGTCGAGTTCAGCGTGAGCTTCATCAACAGCTGGTTCGACCCGCCCAAGGCCAAGGAAGCGGCCTTCGCGATGATCGACAAGGGCGCCGACATCATGTACGCCGAGCGCTTCGGCGTCTCGGACGCGGCCAAGGAAAAGGGCAAGCTCGCGATCGGCAACGTGATCGACACCCAGGCCCAGTACCCCGACACCGTGGTCGCCTCGGCGCTGTGGAACTTCGAGCCCTCGGCCGACCGCGCGATCAAGCTGGTGAAGGAAGGCAAGTTCGCCGCCGAGGACTACGGCATCTATTCGCAGATGAAGTACAAGGGCTCCGAACTCGCGCCGCTGGGCACCTTCGAGAAGAAGGTGCCGGCCGAGATCGTCGCCAAGGTCAAGGCCAAGCAGGCCGACATCCTCGCCGGCAAGTTCACCGTGAAGGTGGACGACGGCCAACCCAAGTCCACGGCGAAATGAGCCGCCCGATGACCCTGCGCTGGCGTTCCCTGCTCGCGGCCGGCGTGCTGGCCTTCGGCCTCGCGGGCTGCGTCGGTGTCTACAAGGGCACCGGCGTCAGCATCAACAGCGGCACCCGGCTCGACGACACGCCGCGCATCGCGGTCATCTCGGCCTTCGAGCCCGAACTCAAGCTGCTGCTCGCGCGCCTGCAGGGCGCGGCGAAGCACGGCGTGAACGGCGTCGAATTCACCACCGGCACGCTCGAGGGCAAGCCGGTCGTGCTGTTCCTCTCGGGCATCAGCATGACCAACGCGACCATGAACACGCAGCTCGCGCTCAACCGCTTCCGCGTCACGAACATCGTGTTCAGCGGCATCGCGGGAGGCGTGAACCCCGCGCTGCATGTCGGCGACGTGACGGTGCCCGCCCAGTGGGGCCAGTACCTCGAGGTGCTGATGGCGCGCGAGACCGCGCCCGGCAAGTACGCGGCCCCACCCTTCATCACCGACGCCACCCTGCCCAACTTCGGCATGATGTTCCCGCGCCCGGTCGAGGTGCGCTCGGCCGCGCGGCCCGGCATCGAGCGCAAGTTCTGGTTCGAGGCCGACCCGAGGATGCTCGAGGTGGCGCGCGGCATCCGCAACGTCGATCTCGCGAGCTGCAGCGCCGGCAAGTGCCTGGCGCGCAAGCCCCAGCTCGTGGTGGGCGGCAACGGTGTCTCGGGCCAGGCCTTCATGGACAACAAGGCCTATCGCGAATACACCTTCAAGACCTTCCAGGCCAACGTGCTCGACATGGAGACCGCGGCCGTGGGCATGGTGGCCTACAGCAACGGCGTGCCCTACATCGCCTTCCGCTCGCTCAGCGACCTGGCCGGCGGCGGCGATGGCGAGAACGAGATGGGCACCTTCATGAACATCGCGGCCGACAACTCCGCGAAGGTCATGCTGGCGTTCCTGGCTGCGTGGAAGTGACACCCCTTGCCCCGCTGGACCGACGCGGGGGAAGGAACAAGAGATTCATGAGCAGCACGACCGTCCTCCGCCTCCAGGGCATCACCAAGCGCTTCGGCAGCCTGGTCGCCAACGATGCCATCTCCCTCGATCTGCGCGCCGGCGAAGTGCTGGCGCTGCTCGGCGAGAACGGTGCCGGCAAGTCGACGCTGATGTCGATCCTGTTCGGCCACTACGTCGCCGACGAAGGCCGCATCGAGGTCTTCGGCGCGCCGCTCGCGCCCGGCAATCCGAAGGCCGCGCTGGCCGCGGGCGTCGGCATGGTGCACCAGCACTTCACGCTGGCCGACAACCTCAGCGTGCTCGACAACGTGACCATGGGCACCGAGCCGCTGTGGCGCCCGCTGTCGCGCCGCCCGGCCGCGCGGGCCCGGCTGCTCGAGGTAGCGCAGCGCTTCGGACTGCCGGTGCGGCCCGAGGCGACCATCGGCAGCCTCTCGGTGGGCGAACGCCAGCGGGTTGAAATCCTCAAAGCGCTGTACCGCGGCGCGCGCATCTTGATCCTGGACGAACCCACGGCCGTGCTCACGCCGCAGGAGAGCGAGGCGCTGTTCGCCACGCTCTCGCAGATGGTGGCGCAGGGCCTGTCGGTGATCTTCATCAGCCACAAGCTCGGCGAAGTGCTGCGGGTGTCGCACCGCGTGGCCGTGCTGCGCGGCGGCAAGCTGGTGGCCGAGGCGGCCACGGCCGACACCACGCAGGCGCAGCTCGCGCTGTGGATGGTCGGGCATGCGGTCGAGGCACCGCAGCGCCGGCCCGCCAAGTCGGTCGGCGACGCGGTCTGCGTGCTCGACC
>NZ_JBZAYE010000562.1:0-4763 GCF_058244205.1 Variovorax sp. 20P10.2.4 | reverse complement strand
CGAACTCAGGCCTTGAGCCGCTAGCTTCCAACTGTCCAACTTGTGGGGGTCAGTTCAACGGCGGGGCTTTTTTCATTTGGAGGGCGTGCCCAGCAGCGCGGCGCGCGCGGCCTCGGACGGGAACACGCAGGCGACGTCGTGCGCGCAGCCCGGCACCACCGTGACCTCGCGGCGCTTGGCCGGCGCGAGCAGCGTGCGGTCGTACTGCGCGTAGGCCAGGCCGCGCTGCAGCCGGTACGGGCCCTGGGCGGCGGCCGCGCAGGATTTGTCGAGCACCCGGTAGGCCGTGCCCTTGCCCTCGCCGGTGTCGAGCTCGCCTTGCAGGTAGTGGATGTCGGCGGCGGCATAGCGCGCGCGGGCCTGGGTTGCATCGCGGCCCAGGTGCGCGGGCAGGCCCTCGGTGCCGTACTTCCAGCGGTCGAGCGCGGGACAGGCGGCGGCGTCGCTCGGCGGAAACGGACGGAACGCGTCGAAGTAGAGCCAGGTGCCGGGGTCGGCCACCACGTAGCGCAGCGCGAGCGAGGCCGCGGGCGGATCGGCCGCGAAGCCGATGTAGTGCTGCACCATCTGCGCGCCGGCCGAGAAGCCCGCGATGGTGACCGTGCGCAGGCTCGGCCAGCGCCGGTGCAGCTCGGCAACGAGCGCGTCCATGGCCGCGAACGAGGACAGGCCATTGCCGTTCTCCGCGCGGCCGCCTTCGAGCCAGGAGGCGCAGGTCCACAGCAGGTCGCCGTCCTGCGCTGCCGGCACGCCCGCGCTGCTGCACTTGCCGGCCTTGTCGGCCGCGACCTGGAACAGCGGCGCGACCACCAGCGTGCGCTCGAGCGCGCCGGCCTGGCGCACGGTGCGCAGGGCCGCGTCGAAGGTCTTGCCCGCATCGCGCGGATGGCCGTGCATGGCGATGAGCGCCTGCGTGGGGCCTGCGCCGGGGGCGAGCGAGGCGTAGTAGTGCAAGGCGCCACCGGCTTGGGGCGGCTCGAAGGCACGGTAGCAGTCGGGCGCGGCCGATGCCGTGCAGTCGGCGTTGGCGTCGGCGGCCGCGGCACCGGCCGCCGCCGCGGCGAGGCACAGGGCCGCTACGAAGGCACGCACACCGTTCGACGGGGGAAGGAATCTGGGATGCATGCGGCTATCTTCGCCGCATCGGGTGCCGCGAGGCTGACTCAGGCGGCGTCGTCGACGGCGGGCTGCCGCGCCGGCACCGCGCGCAGCGCCACCTGCTCGCCGAAGGCGATCAGCACCTTCGGGTCGTAGGCATGGAACCAGGTGATGCCGCCATTGCGGCGGCGCACCAGCAGGCGCGGCGCGACGACGCGCTCGAGCATGCGGATATGGACCAGCTTGAGCTGCGAGGCGTCCTGCGCGCGCACGCGCTTGGTCCACAGCCAGGTCTGGATCAGTTCGTCGCCCTCGAGCCGGGTGCGGCTGTAGACGATCCAGTAGCCGACCCACACCACGCACAGGCCCGCGAGGCCGAAGACCACGAGGCTGGAGGCCGACCAGCTGGTCTCGCGCAGCGAGGGCAGGCTCCAGAGGGCGAAGGCGAAGAGGTCGACGACGATGACGACCGCGAGCGTGCGCAGCAGCGGCGGGAAGGCGGCGCTCTCGAGCGCAGCGCCTGCATCGGCGCCGGCCTGCGTCACTGCTTGGCGCCGTCGGCGGGCGCCGGCGCGGGCTCGGCCGCCGGGGCCGGCTCGTCCTTCTTCTCGTTGCCGAACGGGTCTTCCATGTTCACGCCGTTGGCGTCGGGTGCGTTCGACTGGTCGTCCACCGGCATCTCGAGGATCACCTTGTCGATGTCGACCACCTTCTCCTTGTCGAGGAACACGGTCACCGTCTGCGGGAAGAAGATCACGATGGCCACCAGCAGCAGCTGCATGATGACCCAGGGAACGGCGCCCAGGTAGATGTCGCGCGACTCCACCTTCTTGGGTAGCGCCCCGTTCTTGAACAGGGTGTCGGCGATCCCTCGCAAGTAGAACAGCGCGAAGCCGAACGGTGGGTGCATGAACGAGGTCTGCATGTTCACGCACAGCAGCACGCCGAACCACACCATGTCGATGCCGAGCTTGTGGGCCACGGGGCCCAAAAGCGGCAGGATGATGAACGCGATCTCGAAGAAGTCGAGGAAGAACGCGAGGAAGAAGACGAAGATGTTGACCGCGATCAGGAAGCCGACCTGGCCGCCCGGCAGGCCCGAGAGCATGTGCTCGATCCACTTGGCGCCGTCCACGCCCTGGAACACCAGCGAGAACACGCGCGAGCCGATCAGGATGAACACCACCATGGCCGTCAGGCGCATCGTGCCTTCCATCGCGCCCTTGAGCAGTTCCCAGTTCAGCCGGCGGTGAACCAGCGCGAGGATCAGCGCGCCGACCGCGCCCATGGCACCGGCCTCGGTCGGCGTGGCGATGGCCTTGTCCATGAACGGCAGGCCGCCCATCGAACCCAGCACCGCGAAGATCAGGATCGCCGAGGGAATGATGCCGCGCAGGCACTTGCCCCACAGCGCCCAGCCGTGCAGCGTGCGCGCGCTGGCCGGCAGGCCCGGCACGTAGCTCGGGTAGATGCGCCCGATCAGGAAGGTGTAGATCGCGAAGATGATCACCTGCAGGATCGACGGACCCCAGGCGCCCTTGTACATCTGGCCGACGTCGGTGCCGAGCTGGTCGGCCATGACGATCAGCACCAGCGAGGGCGGCACCAGCTGCGTGATGGTTCCCGAGGCGGCGAGCACGCCGGTCGAGTAGCGCATGTTGTAGCCGTAGCGCATCATCACCGGCAGCGAGATCATCGCCATCGCGATCACCTGGCCCGCCACCGTGCCGGTGATGGCGCCGAGGATGAAGCCCACGATGATCACCGAGTAGCCGAGGCCGCCGCGCACCGGGCCGAACAGCTGGCCCATGGAGTCGAGCATGTCCTCGGCCAGCCCGCATTTCTCCAGTACCGCTCCCATCAGCGTGAAGAAGGGGATCGCCAGCAGCGTCTCGTTCGACAGGATGCCGAAGACGTTGAGCGGGAGGTTGGCCATGAAGCCGGCCGGGAACCAGCCCATCTCGATCGCGAAGAAGCCGCAGATCAGGCCGAGTGCCGAGAGCGAGAACGCGACCGGGAACCCGATCAGCATGATCACGACGAGCCCCGCGAACATGATCGGGGCGAAGTTTTCCATGTGCATTTCTACTTATCCTGCCGTTGGGACACAGAGAAGGGAGACGGTGACGGGGCGAGGGCGCTGCGCGCTCACTGCACCGGCTTCTCGTAGTGCGTGTTCATCTCGATGAGCCCACGCAGGTAGGCAATGCGCTTGATGATTTCCGCCACGCCCTGCAGGAACATGGCGGCGAAACCCACCGGCATCAGCAGCGCGGCGGGCCAGCGGACCAGGCCGCCGATGTTGCCCGACATCTCGCCCGTGACCCAGGTGTTCCAGAAGTAGGGCCAGGTGAGGTAGGTGAACATGCCCATCACCGGCAGCAGGAAGAAGATCAGGCCGAACAGGTCGACGTAGACCGGGCCGTTGCCCTTGAGCTTGCCGTAGATGATGTCCACGCGCACGTGTTCGTTGAAGCGCAGCACCACGGGCGCGCCGAGCATCACGGTGGCCGCGAACAGGTACCACTGGATCTCGAGGAAGGCGTTGCTGCTGAAGTCGAGGCCGTAGCGCACCAGTGCGTTGGCGGCGGAGATGAGCGAGGCCGCCAGGACGGTGTAGCCGGCGAACTTGCCGAACTTTTCGCTGATCCAGTCCATGCCGGCCGCGAATTTGAGGAATGCAGACAAGGGGTGTCTCCCACAAAGCCCAGGGTGATAGCGACCGGCCCTGGTGGGGTCGACGCAAAGCCCGCAATGGTAACGCGGTGTACCTTTGTATTGCCCCGTCCGCCCAGGCCGCGACGCCCGGGTTTACCCGGGAGTCAGCGCCCACGACGCCCGCCGGCGGGTGCCCATAATCGCCCGATGCCTTCCAGCCCGCAGCCCTCGACTCCCTCAGGCGCCCTGGGCCTGCCGCATTCGATCGACTCGCCCGACATGCACCGTGCCGGCCGCGAACTGCTGTCGCTGGCACTGATCGATGCGCGCAACCACACGCTGCACCTGCTGGCGCTCTACGAGCAGGCGCTCGGCTCGGCCGCGCTGCCGGTGCCGCGCGAGCTGCAGGCGCAGGAGGGCATGCAGCCGCCGGTCTGGCTGGCCGGCCACATCGGCTGGTTCGCCGAATGGTGGATCGGGCGCAACACGCAGCGTGCCTTCGGCGCCGACTGCCCGGTGCGGCCGACCCGGCTCGCGGCCATCGACCCCGGCGCCGACGACTGGTGGAACCCGGCCCAGATCGGCCCCGAGCGACGCTGGTCGCCCGAGCTGCCGGACCTGGCCCAGACCAAGGCCTACCTGCTCGAGACGCTCGAGAGCACGCTCGAACTGCTCGAGCATGCGGCCGAGACCGATGCGGGCCTGTACTTCTACCGCCTCGCGCTGTTCCACGAGGACCTGCGCGGCGAGCAGTTCGTGGTGATGGCGCAGACCCTCGGGCTGCCGCTGGGCATCGAGCAGGCGCCCGTGAGCGTGGTGCGCGAGCCGCTGGCGCTGCCGGCCACGCGCTGGAGCCTGGGCCGCGACGAGGCCGGCTTCGCCTTCGCGCAGGAGCGCGGTGCGCACCGCGTCGACGTGCCCGAGTTCGAGATCGATGCCCAGCCGGTCACCTGGAACCAGTTCACCGAATTCGTCGACGACGGCGGCTACGACCGCGAGGAACTCTG
>NZ_JBZAYE010000561.1:0-4767 GCF_058244205.1 Variovorax sp. 20P10.2.4 | reverse complement strand
GAGCGCTCGAGCACGGTCGCGATCTGGCGCCCGCCCGGCAGCGTGAGCAGGCTGCGGCGGCGCTCCATGCGCGCCCAGTCACGGCCGAGGAAGGTGGCGGCGTCGAGGTCGAGCAGTTCCTGCCACGAGTGCCCGAACAGTTCGAGCGCCACGTGGTTGGCCGCGGCGATGCGGCCGTCGGCGATCACCATCAGGCCTTCGCGCGCGGTGCCGATCAGCGAGGGCCGCGGATGGAAGCGCAGCAGGTGGCCGCTGGCCTCGCTGAGCATCATGCGGTGGCCGACCTGCTGCGCCGCCATGCGCACCAGCCCGAGCGCATGGCTGTTGACGCGCACCGTCTCGCCCGAGATGTCGAGCGCGCCCGCCACCTCGCCGCGGCCGGTGAAGATCGGCGCCGCCGCGCAGCCCAAAGTGCCGTTCTGTGCCAGGTAGTGCTCGCCGCCGAGCACCATCAGCGCCTGGCGCTCGGCCAGCGCGGTGCCGATGGCGTTGGTGCCGCGCTGGTGTTCCGACCAGCCGGCGCCGGGCCGCAGCGCGAGGCGCTCGGCCTTGGGCAGGAAGTCGGGGCTGCCGATCTCGTCGAGGATCAGGCCGCTGGCGTCCGACAGCACCACCACGCAGCCGTTGCCGGTGGCGTGCTCGGCCAGGCCGTCGAGCTCGGGCTGGGCGCAGTCGAGCAGCCGCATCGCCTGTTCGCGCCGCTCGCGCAGCAGCGCCAGCGCCATCGGCTCGCACTCGCCGCCGCGCGGATCGACCGGCAGGCTGCGGCGCCACGAGCGCGAGATGTGCGGCGCGATCCAGGGCTCGGGGTCGCGGCCCTGCACGAAGAAGAGCTCCCGGGCCTGTTCCACCTGCGACGAGGGCGATTGCGAGTCGGTCATCCACGGCTCCAGTCGGTTCGGGGTGCGAGCCGGTTCGCCCGGTTCGCCTTTCGCGACATGCTAGCCGTCATGTTCGCGCGGATATGTCGCAGATTGCGAAAGAAAACCCTTGCGACAGCGCTGCGCCCAGGGCCGGAGCCTTCGGGATTTCACCGAGGCCGGCGGGTACGGGCCTTGCAGACCTTCGTGCGGGACGCCGCATGTCGCGGCGCCTTCAACACAATGGAGACACGCATGGACATGCTCGAACCGGGCAAATTCGGTACCGCGGTGCCGTTCAAGAAGCGCTATGGCAACTACATCGGCGGCGAGTGGGTGGCGCCCGTGGACAACCAGTACTTCGAGAACATCACGCCGGTGACCGGCCAGGTCTTCTGCGAGGTGCCGCGCTCGAGCGCGGCCGACATCGACCGCGCCCTCGACGCCGCGCACAAGGCCAAGGCCGCCTGGGGCCGCACCTCGACCACCGAGCGCGCGAACATCCTCAACCGCATCGCCGACCGCATGCAGGAGAACCTGGCCGTGCTCGCGGCCGCCGAGACCTGGGACAACGGCAAGCCGATCCGCGAGACCACCGCGGCCGACCTGCCGCTGGCGATCGACCACTTCCGCTACTTCGCCGCGTGCATCCGCGCGCAGGAAGGCGGCATCAGCGAGATCGACCACGAGACCTTCGCCTACCACTTCCACGAGCCGATCGGCGTGGTCGGCCAGATCATCCCGTGGAACTTCCCGCTGCTGATGGCGGTGTGGAAGCTCGCGCCCGCGCTCGCGGCCGGCAACTGCGTGGTGATCAAGCCGGCCGAGCAGACGCCGGTGTCGATCCTGGTGCTGATGGAGATCGTCGGCGACCTGCTGCCGCCGGGCGTGCTCAACGTGGTCAACGGCTTCGGCGTGGAAGCCGGCAAGCCGCTGGCCTCGAGCAACCGTATCGGCAAGATCGCCTTCACGGGCGAGACCACCACCGGCCGGTTGATCTCGCAGTACGCGAGCCAGAACCTGATTCCCGTCACGCTCGAGCTCGGCGGCAAGTCGCCCAACATCTTCTTCGCCGACGTGCTCGACAAGGACGATGCCTTCTTCGACAAGGCGCTCGAGGGCTTCGCGATGTTCGCGCTCAACCAGGGCGAGGTCTGCACCTGCCCCTCGCGCGCGCTGATCCAGGAATCGATCTACGACCGCTTCATGGAGCGCGCGCTGAAGCGCGTGGCCGCGATCCGCCAGGGCAGCCCGCTCGAGATGGAGACCATGATCGGCGCGCAGGCCTCGAGCGAGCAGCTCGAGAAGATCCTGTCGTACCTCGACATCGGCCGGCAGGAGGGCGCGCAGGTGCTGATCGGCGGCGAACGCAACACGCTTGCGGGCGACCTCAAGGACGGCTACTACGTGAAGCCGACCGTGTTCAAGGGCCACAACAAGATGCGCATCTTCCAGGAGGAGATCTTCGGCCCGGTGGTCTCGGTCACCACCTTCAAGGACGAGGAGGAGGCGCTCGCGATCGCCAACGACACGCTCTACGGCCTGGGCGCCGGTGTCTGGAGCCGCGACATGAACCGTGCCTTCCGCATGGGCCGCGGCATCCAGGCCGGGCGCGTGTGGACCAACTGCTACCACCAGTACCCGGCGCATGCGGCCTTCGGCGGCTACAAGCAGTCGGGCATCGGCCGCGAGAACCACCGCATGATGCTCGACCACTACCAGCAGACCAAGAACCTGCTGGTGAGCTACAGCGAGAACAAGCTCGGCTTCTTCTGATCCCCTTGCCGCAAGGCACGCCCCGCGCGGCCCGTGACGGGACGCGCGGGGCGTTCGTGCATCTTCGAAGGAAGGCTTTCCATGACACAAGAAGTCCTGCGCGTGACCGCGACCGACGCGGCGCTGGCGCTGGCGCTGATCGACAGGCTTGCCGCGAAGCACGGCGCGCTGATGTTCCACCAGTCAGGCGGCTGCTGCGACGGCAGCGCGCCCATGTGCTATGCCCAGGGCGAGTTCATCGTCGGCGACTACGACCGGCTGCTGGGCCACATCGGCGGCATGCCGTTCTACATCAGCGGCCCGCAGTTCGAGTACTGGCAGCACACGCAGCTGATCATCGACGTGGTGCCGGGGCGCGGCGGCATGTTCTCGCTCGAAGGGCCCGAGGGCGTGCGCTTCCTTACACGCTCGCGGCTGTTCACCGACGAGGAATGGGCCGTGCTCGAGGCGCGCGAGCGCGACGGCGCCAAGGCCTGAGCCTTCCCCCGCTCCCGGGCGGAATCCGGGGCGAAAACCCTCCCGCTTGGCTTTCGCTATGTTGCGTCGTATATTGCGGTGTCGTTTTCGCCAGACCGCGCCGTCGCGCGCCCCGCCGATGCAGCAGCCGCCTTTTCGCCTTCTCGCCGCCGCCGATGCCGCGCTCACGCGCGTCGATCGCGCGGATTCGCCGCTGCGCTATGCCGCGGTCGACTGCTGCGCCACGCCCGAGCCCGAGGCGCATGAGGCCGTCGCGGCCGGCCGCGCGCGGCTGGCGGACCTCGACCACCACCTCCATTGCTCGGTGATCGGCACCTGCCTGAGCACGGCCGAGCTGCGCAAGCTGATGGCGCGCTTCGCCGACGTGAAGGGCGCCAGCGACCTCGACATCCACCACGACGCGGTGCGGCAGACCTCGCACGACCCGCAGGTCGCGAAGGCGCTGCAGAAGGCGCTCGACCACCGGCATGCGCCGGCACTGCAACGTGCCTCGAAGCTGGCCGACGCCGAGGCGTTGACCGCCTACTGGGACGAATCGCTGCACCAGGGCGAGGTGCCCGGCGCCTACTGGGCCGTGCTGACGCACCGCAAGACCACGCCGGCGCTGCGCCAGCGCGTGTTCGGCGACGTCCACATGCTGTCGCACCTGGTCGGCGCGGCCAACCGTGCGGACATCCGCCGTCTCGTGGCGCTGGAGCGCGACAACGCGGAGCTGCGCGAGAAGCTCGACCGCCAGCAGCTGCGCTCGCAGGAACTGATGGAGGAGCGCGACCGGCAGATCGCGGCGCTGCGGCGCGAACTGATCGAGGCCACGGCCGCCGCGGCGCCCGAACGGCAGGACCGCGTGGAGGAGACCGACAGGGCCGAGAAGGCGGCCGCGCTGATCGCCCTGCAGACCGCGCGCCGCGAACGTGCCGAGCAGACCGCCGCCGCCGCGCAGGCCGAGGCGGCGCAGCTGGCCGAGACGCTCGAGCATCTGCGCCGCCACACCCAGGCATTGGGCCGCGAGCTCGGGGCCGCCGAGCTGCAACTAAGGATCAACGCGGACGACGGCGGGCGCAACGACCAGTCGGCGCAGCTCGATGCGCAGCTGCAGGGCCGCCGCATCCTCTACGTGGGTGGGCGGCCCAGCACCTATCCGGCGATCCGCGATCTCGTGCTGCGGCATGGCGGGGAATTCCGGCGCCATGGCGGCGGCCTCGAGGATCGTGCGGGCCTGCTGGCCGCGGCCGTCTCCTGGGCGCATGTGGTGGTGTTCCCGGTCGACTGCATCGACCACGAATCGGTGGACAACCTCAAGCGGCTGTGCACGCGCCAGCAGGTGCGCTACATGCCGCTGCGCAGCGCGGGCATCGGCTGCTTCGCCGCGGCCTTCTCGGGGCCGGCGGAAGGCACGCAGGCACAGGGCGAGGGCAGGGAAGACGGGCCGTCCGGCACGTCGCCGATCTGCCCGCGGCACGGCTGAGCCGGGCGCGCGCCTCGCCCCGATGTTCATCCGCCAGCTGAACTACGTCGTCGCGCTCGCGCGCGAACAGCACTTCGGCCGCGCCGCCGCGGCCTGCAACGTCTCGCAGCCCGCGCTCTCGGGCGCCATCCGCAGCATCGAGGAAGAACTCGGCGTGGTCATCGTGCAGCGCGGCCGGCGCTTCGAGGG
>NZ_JBZAYE010000560.1:0-4768 GCF_058244205.1 Variovorax sp. 20P10.2.4 | reverse complement strand
GCCCGTCGAAGTCGCCGCGCCGAAGGCGAGCCCCGAACCGGTCGCCGTGGTTGCATCCCCGAGCCCCGCCGCCGACACCGCGCCCGCGCTGCCCGCGGCCTCCTGCGAGGCGCTGTTCCGCGCCTTCCTCGACGGCGCCGGCGTGCCCGACGTCGCGGGCCAGCAGCAACTCGATGCCGAGATGATGCGCAGGCTCGGCCGGCTGATGCGGGCCTTCACCGACGGCACCATCGAGCTGCTGTCCTCGCGCGCGATGCTCAAGCGCGAGGTGCGCGCCGAGATCACGATGATCGTGGACGAGGAGAACAACCCGTTCAAGATCCTGCCCAACGGCCGCGCGGTGCTGATGCAGATGTTCGGCGCACGCATGCCGGGCTTCCTGCCGCCCGAGGCCGCGGTGCACGACGCGCTCGGCGACCTGCAGTCGCACCAGCTCGGCATGGTCGCGGGCATGCGCGCCGCGCTGCTGATGGTGCTGCAGCGCTTCGACCCCGAGGCGCTCAAGAAGGACACGCCGCACGACGGCGGCCTCGGCGAGAAGCTGCTGCCCGGCGGGCGCGAGGCGCGCCTGTGGCGCCAGCTGCAGCAGCTGCATGCCGAGACCACGGCCGCGGTCGAGGACGACTTCCAGGCCGTGTTCGGCCGGGCCTTCCAGCAGGCCTACGACCGGGAAATGGAACGATTGAAGGAGGCACGCCGTGCTTGAAGCGACCCGCACGACCCCGTTCGCCGTCCCGCTGTCCACGTCGCAGTTCTCCTGCGTGGGCGAGCGCAGCGGCAACCAGGATGCGATCGGCTACCACCTCGACGACTGGTTCGGCTGCTTCGTCGTCAGCGACGGCGTCGGCGGCAACGCCGGCGGCGAGCAGGCCGCGCGCACCGCGGTCGACACCGCGCTCAATGCCTTCGTCGCCAACCCCTCGGTGGCCGCCGAGGACATCCAGCAGTGCGTGACGCGCGCCAACGACGCGATCCTCGCGCGCCAGCGCGCGCAGGCCGAGCAGGGGAAGATGAGCGCGACCTTCGTCTCGCTGTTCGTCGACCGCAGCAACGGCCAGGCGCGCTGGGCCCACGTGGGCGACAGCCGCCTCTACTGGTTCCGTCGCGGCGTGCTGATGGAACGCACCGAGGACCACAGCCTGTCGCAGCGCTCGCGCGAAGGCATGGCGCAGGGCGAGGCGGCGCCGGCCAACGGCGCGCAGGCACTGATCCAGAGCAACCTGCTCTACCGCGCGCTGGGCGCGCGCGAGCGCGCCGAGGCCACCGTCTCGGGCACGCAGCGGCTGGCCGACGGCGATGCCTTCCTGCTGTGCACCGACGGGCTGTGGCAGCTGATCTCGCAGCAGGTCATGGAGCGCTCGCTGCAGCTGGCCGACAGCGCCGAGGAATGGCTCGCGCTGCTGCGCCGCGCGGCCGAGGCCAAGGCCGACGAGTCGCGCGACAACTTCTCGGCGCTCGCGGTGTGGGTGGGCTTTCCGCAGCAGGTGACGCTGGCGGGCACGGCCACGCCGCGCTGAGCGCTGAGCGCGGGCCCGGCCGCTTCAGGCCGCCAGCACCAGCACCTTGAGCTGGCTCGGCACCAGCCGCATGCCGACGATGTTGCAGCGGTTCTGCAGCGTGATGCTGGTGACGCGCGTCGCGGGCGTGCCCTTGAGCAGCACCGTGAAGGCACCCGTCAGGTGGCGCGACTGCTGCATGAAGGTCTGCGAGATCATGCCGCCCAGCACCCCGGGCTGGTCGCCGAGCGTGATCGGCGTGACGGTCGCCATGTTGTGGGCCGGCATGCCCATGAACAGGATGTTCCAGGCATTGGGAATGGCCATCGGCCCCAGCGCCATGTTGGGAAAGGGAATGGGCACCGGCGTGCGGCACACGTCGGGGAACGCGAGGTCCATCCCGAACAGCTGGCAATTGGCGAACATGCGGCCTCCCTCCTCAACCCATGTGGATCTGCGCGGCGTCGACCTTCACCAGGTCCTGCCCGGTGACGGTCGTGTGCCGGCCGTGGATGCGCACCGTCTCGCTGGCCTTGCAGTCGAGGTGGCGCACGCGCGACTGGTCCATCTCGTCGACGATGCGCAGCGTGTTGCGCGCCATCTGCACGATGCGGTCGGCCACGGTCTCGAAGACCTTGCCGAACAGCTTCGCCGTGCCGGTGGTCGCCTCGACGTTCTTCGCCGTGAGGCGCAGCGCGTCGGTGCGGCAGTCGGCACTTCCGGCCTGCATCGACCACTGCTCGGCGCTCATGGCGAGCCGCGTGCCGCTGCGCAGCCGCACCTCGCCCTCGCTCTCGATCGCGACCGGGTGCGCGTTGCCGCCGAGCACCAGCGCGCCGTCGACCTCGATGCGGCTGACGGCGGCATCGGCCTGCTCGAGCACCGCGATCAGGAACACGCGGTAGGCATCCGGCCCCGAGACCAGCACGGTGTCGCCGAGCTGCGGCTTGAGCAGGCAGCTGGCGGCGCGGCGGCAGGTGCGCAGGCCGCCGGCCTCGTCCTCGATGGCGAACTGCCCGTCGGCCAGCAGGCTGCGAACCGTGCCGATCGAATGAACCGGAGACGAGGCGTCGGAGGCGACGCGCAGCGGAACGACGTTCATGGTGATTTCCCTTTTCGAGCTCGGATGAAACGATGGCGCGGCATCAGCGGGCGTCGGACCACGACTGCGCGCGGTGCAGGTCCGGGTCGTTTTCGATGATGCCGCCGCGCCTGGAGAAACGGGTGCCCTGCTGGATGGCGCGGTGCATGCGGGTGCGCAGGAAGTGCGCATCGACGAGGTCCGCGTCCGTGAGGTCGGCATAGGAGAAGTCGGCGTCCTCCAGCCCGGCCTGCGCGAAGCTCGCGCCCTGGCAGCGCGCGCGATGGAAGACGGCGAGCGGCAGCCAGGCCTGCGCGAAGTTCACGCCCTCGAGCGCGGCATCCACCCACAGCGACTGGTCGAAGCGCCCCGCGCCGCAGTCGGCGCCGGCCAGGTCGGCCTCCGCGAAGATGGTCATGCAGGCCTCGGCCCCGCCGAAGCGCGCGCCGCGCAGCGAAGCGCCCTTGAAGTTGCTCTGCGTCAGCGTGGCCTGGCGGAAGTCGACCTCGTCGAGCCGCGAGTCGGTGAACTGGCAGCGCGGCAGCACGAGCCCGGCGAACTGCTGGCGCGCGAGCTCGCATTCGAGGAACACCACGCCATCGCCCTGGAACTGCGCGAAGACGGTGCTGCGCAGGTCGAGCTTGAACATCGTCACGGACTGCAGGCTGGCGCCGGTGAAGTCGCAGCGCGCCAGGTTCGATTCCGTGACGGTGGCCTGCGCCATGCGCCGGGTGCGCAGCGAGGCCTCGGTCAGGTCGCAGCGAAAGAAGGTGACGCGGTCGAGCACCGCATCGTCGAAGCGCGCGAGCGCCAGGTGCGACTCGACGAACCCGGCCTGCTCGAGCAGGGCGCCCGAGAAGTTCGCGCGCTCGAAGCGCCCGCGGAACAGCTGCAGCTGCCCGCCCTTGGCGCCCGCGAAGTCGCAGTCCGCCATCGTGCAATGGCTGAGGATGCCGCCCGAGAGGTCGGCGCCGCGGAAATCGGCACCGGTGAAGTCGATGCGGTCCCACAGCGCGCCCGACAGGTCGAGCCCGCGCAGGTCCCAGCCGCGGCAGTCGAGGCCCTGGAGCTGCACGCCGTGGCGCACCGCATCGAGCAGTTCGTCGAGGGTCATGGCGTGGCCTCCGGATCGCGCCGCGGCCAGACCTTGGCATGCTGCGTGTAGGCGTCCTCGAGCAGCGTGGTGGCATCGATGAAGGCCTGCGACACGTCGGCGCGGAACAGGTTGGCCTCGCGCAGGTCGCTGCCCAGCAGGTTCGACTTCGAGAAATTGGCGTCGATCAGGTTCGCCCCGCGCAGCGAGGCGCGCGCGAGGTTGGCGCGCACGAACAGGCTCTCGCCCGCGACGAAGCCGTCGAGCCGCGCGTCCGACAGGTCGCATTCCGACAGGTCGCAGTTCTCCAGCCGCACCGCGCTCAGGTCCGCGCCCGCGAAGGAGGTGCCGCGCATGCCGCACTGCTTCATGAAGGCGCCCACCGCCGTCACGCCCGCGAACGCGCTGCCCAGCGCGATGCTGCAGGCATCGAAGCGCGCATGCGAGAGATCGACCTGCGCCACCAGCCGCACCGTGACGAAGCCGCAGCGCACCAGCCGCGCGGCATTCAGCGACACGCGCTCCAGGCTGCATTCGAGCAGCAGCACCTGGTTGAGCTCGGCCTGGTCCAGCACCAGGTCGCGCAGCGTCATGCGGCGCAGCGCGACCTGCGTCCAGCGGGAGGACTGCATGGCGCATTCCACCATCTCGGTCTCGTGCAGCTGGGTCTGGTCGAGCTGCGCGCCGCGCAGGTTGCAGCCCGTGAAGCGCGTGCCGTGGCACAGGGTTTCGCGCAGGCTGGCCGACGAGAGGTCGCAGTTTTGCAAGTGCGCGCCGCCGAGGTTGGCCTTGTCGAGCCGGCTGCCCGCCAGCAGCGTGCCGGTCAGCAGCGCGCGCGCGAGCACGGCTTCGGTGAAGTCGCAGCCCTCGAGGTTGGCGCCCTGCAGGTTCGCATCGGCCAGCACCGCGTGGCTGAAGTCGGCGCCGCGCAGGTCCATGCCCGAGAGGTCGGCGCCCGTGAGGTTCATCTTCGAGAAGTGGCGCGCCCCGGGTGCGGCCGCTTCCAGCCGGCGCCGCAGCTTGGCGGCGCGGAAGCTGGTCACGCGCGGGGCCTCGGGCGCCAGGTGCGCCGAGTACAGGCGTCCCTGCAGCTTCAGC
>NZ_JBZAYE010000056.1:0-21842 GCF_058244205.1 Variovorax sp. 20P10.2.4 | reverse complement strand
GGCGCCGCCGCTGCCGCTGAACAGCGCGTCGTGGAGCACGCGCAGGAAGACCTGGCCGCTCGATTGCGCAACGGGCGTGTTGAGCGCCGAGACGCACAGCGGCTCGATCAGCTCCTGCATCACGCGCGGCGTGAGGCCCGCGCAGAGTTCGGCGACGGTGGTCGAGGCGTCGCAGCGAAAGCCCTTCAACCGCCAGCCGATCGCGGTGCGCAGCAGCGCGGACTTGTCGCGCCAGGTCCAGCCGCGCGCCCGGAAGATGCCCACCAGCAGGTCGAGCGGTGCGGGCAGGCGCGGCAGCTGCAGGCCGCCGCCATCGGCGAAGCGCAGCGACAGCGGCAGGCGCAGCAGCGCCCGTTCGGGATCGACACCGACATCGCGCATCAGCTGCAGCGTGGCGGCGTAGGCGCCGATCAGAATGTGCTGGCCGTTGTCGAGCGCCATGCCGTGCATGTCGTCGACGCGGCGCGCGCGGCCGCCAGCATGGGGCGCGGCCTCGAACACGGTGACCGCGTGGCCCTGGCGCACGGCCTCGACCGCGCAGGCCAGGCCGGCCCAGCCGGCGCCGACGACCGCCAGCCTCACAGCCGGCCCAGCGCCTGCACCTTCCAGGCCAGCCACAGCTTGCGCACGGGCGTGAGGCTCACGCGCTGGTTCAGTACCTGGAAGTCGTCGCGCTCGATCTCGCGCAGCAGGGTGCGGTAGATGCTGGCCATCATCAGGCCCGGCTTCTGCGCGCGGCGGTCGGCCGCGGGCAGCAGCGCCAGCGCCTCGTCGTAGGCGGCATGGGCACGCTGCGCCTGGAACTTCATCAGCGCGACGAAGCGCTCGGAATGCACGCGGTTGAGGATCTCGTGCGCCTTGACCTCGTGCTTCTGCAGGTCGTTGACCGGCAGATAGATGCGACCGCGCAGGGCGTCCTCGCCCACGTCGCGGATGATGTTGGTGAGCTGCAGCGCGAGGCCGAGCTTGTGCGCGTAGGCGGTGGTCTGCGCCTCGGTCTGGCCGAAGATGCGCGCCGCCACCTCGCCCACCACGCCCGCCACCAGGTGGCAATAGCGCGCGAGGCCGGGGAAGTCGAGGTAGCGGGTCTGCTCGAGGTCCATCTGGCAGCCCTCGATGACCTGGTCGAGCTGGCGCGCCTCGATGCCGTAGGCCGCCACGTGCGGCATCAGCGCCTGCATCACCGGATGGCGCGGCGTGCCCGCGAAGGCCTGGGCCACCTCGGTGCGCCACCAGGCGAGCTTGGTGGCGGCCACGCCGGGGTCGCTGACTTCGTCGACCACGTCGTCGACCTCGCGGCAGAAGGCGTAGAAGGCGGTGATGGCCGCGCGCCGCGGCTTGGGAAGGAACAGGAAGGCGTAATAGAAACTGCTGCCCGAGGCGGCGGCCTTGTCTTGCACGTATTGCTCGGGATTCATCGGGAGGGCGCTGCGTTCATGGGCCGTGATTGTCTCCGCATCCGCAGTGCCTTCCAGAGCAGCACGGGGGCATCGGCCTTGCCGATCGTGGGCCGCTGCGTGAAGCTGTCGAAGCCCAGGTCCTCGATCTTGTCGAGGATGCGCAGGCCGCCCTGCACGACCAGGCGAAGCTCCCAGCCGGCGCGCCCCGGCAGTCGGTGCACCAGCGGCGCGCCCTGCTGCATCAGCTCGCGGGCCCAGAACGACACCACCGAGATCAGGTTGATCGCCTCCTGCGGCGGCGGGTAGGCGGGCGAGAGCGGCGCGAACACCTTGAAGTGCTGGCGCGTGAAGCCGCGCCGGGCGCAGTCGGTCAGCGGGAAGTAGAAGCGCCCGCGCGGCAGGTCCACGCTCGGGTCCTGCCAGAAATTGATGAGTTGCAGCGCGCTGCAGATGGCGTCGCTCTGCGCGAGCGAGGGCGCGTCGTGCACGCCGTACAGGTGCAGCAGCAGCCGGCCCACGGGGTTGGCCGAGCGGCGGCAGTAGTCGAGCAGCTCCTCGCGGTCGGCGTAGTCGCTGCCGTCGCGGGTCTTCACGATGTCCTGCATGAAGGCGTCGAGCAGGTCGGCCAGCAGCGTCTCGGGCAGGCCGAAGGCTTCGATGTTGTGGGCCAGCGGGCCGAACACCCCGGCCCAGGGCCCGGCCGGGTCGACCCGGCCCTGCGCCGCATCGGCCAGCGCGGCGCGGTAGGCGTGCAGTTCGGCCAGGCGCTGTGCGGGCGTGGCCTGGCCCTCGTCGGCGATGTCGTCGGCCGTGCGCGCGAAGTGGTAGATGGCCGCGATCGGCGCGCGCAGCCGCGGCGGGCACAGCCACGAGGCCACGGGAAAGTTCTCGTAGTGCGTCGGGGCGGCGGCGGCGTGGGGGGGAGGGGGCGTCTGGGACACGCTGCGATTGTCAACCAGCGCGGCTATGCTCCCGGCGTCCCCACTCCCGATTCTTGCTCCCATGAATGCACCGGCCAGGACTTCCATCGCGCAAGGCGACGCGGCGCACCCGGCCGGCAAGGGCCTGGTCGTGATCGCGGCGCTCGGCGTCGTGTTCGGCGACATCGGCACCTCGCCGCTGTACGCCTTCAAGGAAACCCTGAACCCCGAGCACGGCGTGCCGTTCTCGCCCGACGCGGTGCTGGGCCTGCTGTCGCTGATCTTCTGGGGCCTGCTGTTCGTGGTGACGCTCAAGTACGTGGTGTTCGTGCTGCGCGCCGACCACGACGGCGAGGGCGGCATCCTGGCGCTGCAGGCGCTGGCGCGCAATGCCGCCTCGCGCATCGGCGCGAAGCCCTGGCTCGGCCACCTGATCGGGCTGCTGGGCCTGGTGGGCGCGGCCATGTTCTACGGCGACAGCCTGATCACGCCGGCGATCTCGGTGCTGTCGGCGGTCGAGGGGCTGGAGGTGCGCGCGCCGATGCTCGAGCGCGCGGTGCTGCCGATCACGGTGGTGATCCTGATCGCGCTGTTCGCGGTGCAGAAGAAGGGCACGGGCGCGGTCGGCAAGGTGTTCGGGCCGGTGATGCTGCTGTGGTTCGTTGTGATCGGCGTGGCCGGGCTGCTGCAGGTGCTGGCCCAGCCGCAGGTGCTGGCGGCGCTCGATCCGCGCCGTGCCGTGCTGTTCCTGGTCGAGCACCGGCTGCAGTCGCTGGCGGTGCTGGGCGCGGTGTTCCTGGCCTTCACGGGCGGCGAGGCGCTCTATGCCGACATGGGCCACTTCGGCGCGCGGCCGATCCGGCTCGCCTGGCTCTTCATCGCGCTGCCGGGGCTGGTGCTCAACTACTTCGGCCAGGGCGCGTTGGTGCTGGCCAACCCGGCGGCGATCGACAACCCCTTCTTCCGGCTCTTTCCGGCCTGGGGCGTGCTGCCGATGGTGCTGCTGGCCGCGATGGCGACGGTGATCGCCTCGCAGGCCGTGATCTCGGGCGCCTTCTCGCTCACGGCGCATGCGATGCGCATGGGCTACCTGCCGCGCATGCGCGTGATCCAGACCTCGGGCACGGCGATCGGCCAGATCTACGTGCCGACCGTCAACTGGCTGCTGATGGTGGGCGTGCTGCTGCTAGTGCTGGGCTTCCGCAGTTCGAGCGCGCTGTCGGCGGCCTACGGCATCGCGGTGTCGATCACCATGGTCACGACCACCCTGCTGGCCGGCATCGTGGCCTGGGGGCTGTGGCGCTGGAACAAGCCGGCGGTGGCGCTGGGCGTGGCGGCCTTCGCGGCGGTCGACCTGACCTTCGTGGTCGCCAACAGCCTCAAGGTGGCCGAGGGCGGCTGGCTCACGCTGGCGGTGGCGGCGGGCGTGATGCTGCTGTTCACCACCTGGGCCAAGGGGCGGCGCCTGGGGCTGGAGGCGGCCGCGGCCGAGAGCCTGCCGCTGCGGCCCTTCTTCGAGTCGCTGGCCCACCACATGCCGCACCGGGTGCAGGGCACGGCGGTGTTCCTCAACGTCAACGTGACCTCGGTGCCGCACGCGCTGCTGCACAACCTCAAGCACAACCAGGTGCTGCACGAGCAGGTGATCGTGCTGCGCGTGCTGCCCTGCGACACGCCGCGCGTCGACGCGCGCCTGCGCATCGAGGCCGAGTCGCTGATGACCGGCATCTGGGTCGTGACCGCGCGCCACGGCTTCATGGAACGGCCCGACGTGCCCGAGTTCATCCGCATCCTGGCCTACCAGAAGACGCTGGCGATCGACTCGATGAAGACCTCGTACTTCGTCTCGCGCGCCTCGGTGGGCGAGGAGAACCTGCCGGGCCTCAACCCGATCCGGCGCGCGCTGTTCGGCTGGCTGCAGCGCAACGCGGGGCGCGCCTCGGACTACTTCGAGCTGCCCGACAACCGGCTGGTGGAAATGGGCCAGCGGACCTGAGCGCCGGCGCCGCCTCCCGCCGGCGTTAATGACCAGCGGGTAATTGACAGCGGTTCACGTTTACCCTAGATTACTAACCGGTGGGTCATTAAAGACCCGGTTCGTTCCTTCCAGGGTGTCTCATGACCGCCTCCCAATCCATCTTCTCGCTCGACCGCGCGGCCGCCTGGCTGCTGGTTCCCGCCTTCGTGGCCCTGGCCGCCTGCTCGCCGTCCAAACCCGCGGAGGAGCCGGTCCGCGCGGTCAAGCTGGTGACCGTGGGCACCAGCGAATTCGATGCCCAGCCCGAGTTCTCGGCCGAGGTGCGGGCGCGCGTCGAGTCGCGCCTGGGCTTCCGCGTGGCGGGCAAGATCACGCGCCGCCAGGCCGAGCTCGGCCAGCGCGTGCAGGCCGGCCAGGTGCTGGCCCAGCTCGATCCGCAGGACTACCGGCTGGCCGCCGAAGCGGCCCGTGCCCAGCAGGCCGCGGCGCTGACCAACCGCGACCTGGCCGCGGCCGACCTCAAGCGCTACCGCGAGCTGCGCGAGCAGAACTTCATCAGCGGCGCCGAGCTCGAGCGCCGCGAATCGACCTGGAAGGCGGCGCAGGCCCAGCTCGAGCAGGCGCAGGCCCAGCTCTCGTCGCAGGGCAACCAGGCCAACTACACGACGCTGGTGGCCGACGTGGCCGGCGTCATCACCGCCATCGAGGCCGAGCCGGGCCAGGTGGTGCAGGCCGGCACGCCGGTGGTGCGGATCGCGCAGGACGGCGCGCGCGACGTGGTGTTCGCGGTGCCGGAAGACCGCGCGGGCCTGATCAAGCCCGGCTCGGCGGTCGCGGTGCGCGGCTGGTCGGGCGGCGAGGAACTGCAGGGCCAGGTGCGCGAGGTGGCGGCCAGCGCCGACGCCGTGACCCGCACCTTCACCGTGAAGGTGGCGATCGATGCCGCGAGCGCGCCCGCGCTCGGCGCCACGGTCTATGCGCGGCCGCAGGCGCTCGCGCGCAGCGGCCCGGCCGTCGTCAAGCTGCCGACCAGCGCGCTGCGTCAGGAAGGCAAGGGCACGGCCGTGTGGGTGCTCGACAAGTCGACCATGACGGTGCGCTCGCAGCCGGTGCAGGTGGCGACCGCCGACGGCAACGAGGCCGTGATCGGCGCCGGTGTGACGCCCGGCATGCAGGTGGTGGTGGCCGGGGTGCACGTGCTGTCGCCGGGCCAGAAGGTCACGATCTACCAGCCGCGTGAAGTGGCGGCGGGCGGTGCGGACGCGGGCAGTGCCACGCAGGGCGTCGCGCCCGTGGCCGCCAACAAGAAGGAGATCGCAGCGGGTGCCGGCAAATGAGCGGCGCTGACAAGGCGAACCACGGCGCCGAGCCGGCCGCCCGCGCGGGCGGCTTCAATCTCTCGAAATGGGCGCTCGACCACGCGCCGCTCACGCGCTACCTGATGCTGGTGCTGATGCTGCTGGGCGCCTTCGCCTACTTCCAGCTCGGGCAGGACGAGGATCCGCCCTTCACCTTCCGCGCGATGGTGGTGCGCACCTACTGGCCCGGCGCCACCGCGCAGCAGGTGGCCGAGCAGGTCACCGACAAGCTCGAGCGCACGCTGCAGGAGGCGCCGTACGCCGACAAGATCCGCAGCTACTCCAAGCCCGGCGAGTCGCAGATCATCTTCCAGATCAAGGACTCCTCGAAGGCGAGCGAGGTCGCCAACGTCTGGTACACGGTGCGCAAGAAGATCGGCGACATGCGCGGCACCCTGCCCGCGGGCGTGCAGGGGCCGTTCTTCAACGACGACTTCGGCGACGTCTACGGCGTGATCTACGCGCTCGAGAGCGAAGGCTTCAGCTATGCCGAGCTCAAGACCCTGGCCGACGACGTGCGTCAGCAGCTGCTGCGCGTGAAGGACGTGGCCAAGGTCGACCAGTTCGGCGTGCAGGACGAGAAGGTCTTCATCGAGATCTCGCAGAAGCGCCTGGCGCAGCTGGGCCTCGACTTCAACGCCGTGCTGCAGCAGCTCGGTTCGCAGAACGCGGTCGAGAGCGCCGGCACGATCCAGTCGCCGCTCGACGTGGTGCAGGTGCGCGTGGGCGGGCAGTTCACCAACGTCGACCAGCTGCGCGAGATGCCGATCCGCGGCAGCTCGGGCAACCAGCTCAAGCTCGGCGACATCGCCGAGATCCGCCGCGGCTACATCGATCCGCCCTCGGTCAAGGTGCACCACCAGGGCAAGGAAGTGATCGCGCTCGGCGTCTCGATGACCAAGGGCGGCGACATCATCGCGCTGGGCAAGGCGCTGCGCGTGGCCACCGCGAGCATCGACAAGCAGCTGCCGCTGGGCGTGAAGCTCGCGCAGGTGCAGGACCAGCCGGTCGCCGTGGCGAGCTCGGTCAACGAGTTCGTGCGCGTGCTGATCGAGGCCGTGGCCATCGTGTTGGCGGTCAGCATCATCTCGCTGGGCCTGCACAAGGGCGGGCGCTTCGGCTGGTACATCGACATGCGCCCGGGCCTGGTGGTGGCGATCACCATCCCGCTGGTGCTGGCCGTGACCTTCCTGGCGATGAACTACTTCGGCATCGGGCTGCACAAGATCTCGCTGGGCTCGCTGATCATCGCGCTGGGCCTGCTGGTGGACGACGCGATCATCGCGGTCGAGATGATGGTGCGGAAGATGGAGGAGGGCTACGACAAGGTCCGCGCCGCCACCTTCGCCTACGACGTGACGGCCAAGCCCATGCTCACCGGCACGCTGATCACCGCCGCGGGCTTCCTGCCGATCGGCATCGCCAAGTCGGTGACCGGCGAATACACCTTCGCGATCTTCGCGGTGACGGTGATCGCGCTGGTGCTGTCGTGGATCGTCTCGGTGTACTTCGTGCCGTACCTGGGCACCTTGCTGCTCAAGGTCAAGCCGCACGACCCCGATGCGCCGCCGCACGAGCTGTTCGACACGCCGTTCTACAACGCCTTCCGCCGCGCGGTGAACTGGTGCGTGCAGCACCGCTGGCTGACCATCGGCGCCACCGTGCTGATCTTCGCGCTCGGCATCGTCGGCATGGGCAAGGTGCAGCAGCAGTTCTTCCCCGACTCGAGCCGGCCCGAGATCCTGGTCGACATCTGGTTCCCCGAGGGCACCTCGTTCCAGGCCAACGAGGAAGTGGCGAAGCGGGTCGAGCAGCGCATCCTCAAGGAAGCGGGCGTGAAGACCGTCAGCACCTGGATCGGCTCGGGCGTGCCGCGTTTCTACCTGCCGCTGGACCAGGTGTTCCCGCAGTCCAACGTCTCGCAGCTGATCGTGCTGGCGAGCGACCTCAAGGTGCGCGAGACGCTGCGGCTGTCGCTGCCCGGCCTGCTGGCGCAGGAATTCCCCGAGGTGCGCGGCCGCGTGAAGCTGCTGCCCAACGGGCCGCCGGTGCCGTACCCGGTGCAGTTCCGCGTGATCGGCACCGACCCGACGCAGCTGCGCGCGCACGCCGACGAGGTCAAGGCCGTGCTGCGCGAGAACGCCAACATGCGCGGCGTGAACGACAACTGGAACGAGTCGGTGAAGGTGATCCGCCTCGAGGTCGACCAGGCCAAGGCGCGCGCGCTCGGCGTGACCAGCCAGGCCATCGCGCAGGCCTCGCGCACCATGTTCAGCGGCACCACCGTGGGCCAGTACCGCGAGAACGACCTGCTGATCGACATCGTGCTGCGCCAGTCGGCCGACGAGCGCGAAGCCATCTCGGACATCGGCAACGCCTACCTGCCGACGGCCTCGGGCCGCTCGATCCCGCTGACGCAGATCGCCCGGCCGGTGTTCACCTGGGAGCCCGGCGTGATGTGGCGCGAGAACCGCGACTACGCGATCACCGTGCAGGGCGACGTGACCGAGGGCCTGCAGGGCGCGACCGTGACCGACCAACTGCTGCCGAAGCTGCGCGAGCTCGAGGCCGGCTGGCACGCGGCCGGGCAGGGCGCCTACCGCATCGAGGTGGCGGGTGCGGTGGAGGAGAGCAGCAAGGGCTCGGCCTCCATCGTGGCCGGCGTGCCGATCATGCTGTTCCTGGTGTTCACGCTGCTGATGCTGCAACTGCACAGCTTCAGCCGTTCGCTGCTGGTGTTCATCACCGGCCCCATGGGCATCGCCGGCGTGGCCGGTGCGCTGCTGGTGCTGAACCGGCCCTTCGGCTTCGTCGCGCTGCTCGGCGTGATCGCGCTGATGGGGATGATCCAGCGCAATGCCGTGATCCTGATCGACCAGATCGAGCACGACCGCGCGGCCGGCGTGCCGGCCTGGGACGCCATCGTCGAGTCGGCCGTGCGCCGCCTGCGCCCGATCGTGCTGACCGCCGCGGCCGCCGTGCTGGCGATGATCCCGCTCTCGCGCAGTGTGTTCTGGGGCCCGATGGCGGTCGCCATCATGGGTGGGCTGATCGTGGCGACGGTGCTGACCTTGCTGGCACTGCCGGCGATGTATGCGGCGGCGTTCCGGGTCAAGCGCGAGGAGGCGCAGCCCGCGGCACCGAGCGGGCCGGAGGCGGCCCCCATTCATGTTTAAAATCCGAAGCTGACCGATTTCAAGCGGATGGTCTTTGGCACCAGGGATGACCGAGGTGCCGGAAGGCCGTCCGCTTTTGCATTCACCTGAAAGATTGGCATCGCGCGGGTGGCGAAATTGGTAGACGCACCAGGTTTAGGTCCTGACGTTCGCAAGAACGTGCCGGTTCGAGTCCGGCCCCGCGCACCAGCCTCTGCTATGTAGACCGTTCTATCGAGCAGCGAGAAAGCCTCCGTTCCGCAGGGACCGGAGGCTTTTTTCGTGGGCTACCAGTCGTTGCTGCCGCCGCCGCTGTCGCTGCTGCTGCTCGAGCTGTCGCTGCTGTCGCTCGCGCTGTCCCACGAGCTCGTGTCCTTGATGCCGAAGTCCTTGTCCACGAAGCTGCGGTCGTACGAGGGTTCCGGGTCGGGATCGGACGACGACCACGGGCTGCGGCTGCTGCGGTGATGGTGGTGGTTGAAGATGTTCACCGTGGTGCCGCGCTGCTCGTCCGCGTGATCCTGGATGACCCGGCGCAGCACTTCGCCCACGACCACGGTGCCGACCACCGCGCCGACCGCGAGCGCTTCCGTGAGGTTCGGGCCCTGGCTCGGCACCGGCGTGGGCGGGAACTCCCGATCGCCGTCCGTCGCGGGCGTGCCGTAACCCATCGACGAATCGCTGAGGGGCCGCGAGAACCGGCGCGAGCGGGGCGCGGAGGGCTCCGTGGGCTCGAGAAGGTCGACGGTGCGCGAACGCCGCCGGAAGAAGACCTGCGCGACGAGGGCCAGCGCGAGGATGCCGGTCGCCGCCAGGGCAATCGGTCCCCAGGCGATCTTGCTGTCCGGCGGGAAGTAGTCGTTCGGCGAGGGCAGGCTCGAGGGCATCGCCGGCGCGGCGGGCAATGCGGCGGGCGCGGGCTCGGGCTGGATCTCGACCGGCGTCTCCAGCTTGCGTTCGAGCTTGGCGACCGATTCGGCCTTCGCGAACTCGAGGCTTGGCGACAGCTTCCTGGCCCGCGCCAGCGCCTCCCGTGCGTCGTCGAGCCGGTCCTGCATCGCCAGCAGCTCCGAGTGGACGAAATGGGCCTTCGCACTGCGGGGATGGCTCTTCAGCACTTTCTCGATCATCGCGTTGGCGGCGTCCATCCGGCCCTTGCTCGCCGCTTCGTGGATCTGCTGGATGGTTGGCACCTTCGCCGCCTGCGCGTCGCCGGTCTTCGCCTGGGCCGCCGGCGGAAGGGCGAACACGAGGGCGGCGGCAAGGGCCAGGCTGAAGGCGGCGAGCAGTCGCTGGAGCATCGGGTTTCCTGTGGGCAATGGCGAACCGGCCGCCACTGTAAGCGCGAAACCGGGGGCCATCCGGCCTGCCGTCCGCGGCCTCCGCGCATCGACTTCGGGTCATGCCCAAGGGAGCCTGTTCCGGCCGATTAGAATCTTGGGTTGCCCGGTTTTACGCGCAGCATGCGCGTGCCTCCGCATCAATCCCGCCAGCGCGTGTAAGTCCTTGATCTGTATTGATAAAAACGATGCAGGCCCCGCGTGGCAGCCCCCTCACAAGGAAGACATCATGACCGTGACCGTTGAAACCCTCGAGAAGCTCGAACGCAAGATCACGCTGACCCTGCCGGTCGGCATCATCCAGTCCGAAGTCGATTCGCGCCTCAAGAAGCTCGCGCGCACCGTCAAGATGGACGGCTTCCGTCCCGGCAAGGTGCCGATGAACGTCGTGGCCCAGCGCTATGGCTACTCGGTGCAGTTCGAGGTCATGAACGACAAGGTCGGCGAGGCCTTCTCGCAGGCCGCCAACGAAGCCAAGCTGCGCGTGGCCGGCCAGCCCCGCATCACCGAGAAGGAAGGCGCGCCCGAGGGCGAGCTGTCCTTCGACGCCGTGTTCGAGGTGTTCCCCGAAGTCAAGATCAACGACCTGTCGGGCGCCGAAGTCGAGAAGCTGTCGGCCGAAGTGGGCGACGACGCGATCGACAAGACGCTGGACATCCTGCGCAAGCAGCGCCGCACCTTCGCGCAGCGCGCGCAAGACGCCGTGGCCCAGGACGACGACCGCGTGACCGTCGACTTCGAAGGCAAGATCGACGGCGAGCCCTTCCAGGGCGGCAAGGCCGAGGACTTCCAGTTCGTGGTCGGCGAAGGCCAGATGCTCAAGGAATTCGAAGACGCCGTGCGCGGCATGAAGGCAGGCGACAGCCGCACCTTCCCGCTGTCGTTCCCGGCCGACTACCACGGCCAGGACGTGGCCGGCAAGCAGGCCGACTTCCTCGTCACGCTGAAGAAGATCGAAGCCTCGCACCTGCCCGAAGTCAACGAGCAGCTCGCCAAGTCGCTCGGCATCGCCGACGCCACGGTCGACGGCCTGCGCGCCGACATCAAGAAGAACCTCGAGCGCGAGGTCAAGTTCCGCCTGCTGGCGCGCAACAAGAACGCCGTGATGGACGCGCTGGTGGCCAACGCCGAGCTCGACCTGCCCAACGCCAGCGTGCAGTCCGAAGTCAACCGCATGATCGAAGGCGCGCGCGCCGAGCTCAAGCAGCGCGGCATCAAGGACGCCGACAAGGCCCCGATCCCCGAGGAAGTGTTCCGTCCCCAGGCCGAGCGCCGCGTGCGCCTGGGCCTGGTGGTCGCCGAGCTGGTGCGCGCCAACAACCTGCAGGCCAAGCCCGAGCAGATCAAGGCCCACATCGACGAGCTCGCCTCGAGCTACGAGAAGCCGGCCGACGTGGTGCGCTGGTACTTCAGCGACAACAACCGCCTGGCCGAAGTCGAGGCCGTGGTGATCGAGAACAACGTGACCGATTTCGTGCTCGGCAAGGCCAAGGTCGCCGAGAAGTCGGTGTCGTTCGACGAACTGATGGCGCAGCAGCAACAGGCCTGATCGCCGCCTCGGCCCGGGACGCCATGGGGCTTGTGCTTTGCGGCACGAGCCCCATTTCACTCAGGCGTACAGTTCAGATTGACGACAGCGAACGAACCCTTCTCCGGAGCAAATTCATGAGCGCACAGGAAATCCAAGGCCTCGGCATGGTCCCGATGGTCATCGAGCAATCGGGCCGTGGCGAACGGTCCTACGACATCTACTCGCGGCTCCTCAAGGAACGCATCATCTTCCTGGTGGGCGAGGTCAACGACCAGACCGCCAACCTCGTGGTGGCCCAGCTGCTGTTCCTCGAGAGCGAGAACCCCGACAAGGACATCTCGTTCTACATCAACTCCCCGGGCGGCAGCGTCACGGCCGGCATGGCGATCTACGACACCATGCAGTTCATCAAGCCCGAGGTCTCGACCCTGTGCGTGGGCTTCGCGGCCAGCATGGGCGCGTTCCTGCTCGCGGCCGGTGCCAAGGGCAAGCGCTTCTCGCTGCCCAACTCGAAGATCATGATCCACCAGGTGCTCGGCGGCGCCCGCGGCCAGGCCACCGACATCGAGATCCATGCGCGCGACATCCTGCGCACCAAGGACCAGATGAACCGCATCCTGGCCGAGCGCACCGGCCAGCCGCTGGACAAGGTCAAGTCCGATACCGAGCGCGATTACTTCCTGACGGCCGACGAGGCCAAGGACTACGGCCTGGTCGACCAGGTCATCGCCAAGCGCCCCTGAGCGGGGTTCGGCGCGCCGGCGTCGCGATGCCGGAGGCGCCAAAAAGGCAACAACGGCGTTTTCCACACGGGAAACGCCGTTTTTGTTTCGTTATCATTGTCCAAACCCGTTACGAGGCACCTGTCCATGGCCGAGAAAAAAGGCACTTCCAGCGAAAAAACGCTCTACTGCTCGTTCTGCGGCAAAAGCCAGCACGAGGTGAAGAAGCTGATCGCGGGTCCTTCGGTCTTCATCTGCGACGAGTGCATCGACCTCTGCAACGAGATCATCCGCGACGAACTGCCGGCCGGCGAGGAAGCGCGCGAGGCGCGCAACGACCTGCCGACGCCGCTCGAGATCAAGACCAACCTCGACAACTACGTGATCGGCCAGGAGCCGGCCAAGCGCATGCTGTCGGTGGCCGTCTACAACCACTACAAGCGCCTGCGCCACAAGGAAAAGGCCAAGGGCGAGGACGTGGAGCTCAGCAAGAGCAACATCCTCTTGATCGGCCCCACGGGCTCGGGCAAGACGCTCTTGGCGCAGACGCTGGCGCGCCAGCTCGACGTGCCCTTCGTGATGGCCGACGCCACCACGCTGACCGAGGCCGGCTACGTCGGCGAGGACGTCGAGAACATCATCCAGAAGCTGCTGCAGAGTTGCAACTACGAGGTCGAGCGCGCGCAGCGCGGCATCGTCTACATCGACGAGATCGACAAGATCTCGCGCAAGTCCGACAACCCCTCGATCACGCGCGACGTGTCGGGCGAGGGCGTGCAGCAGGCGCTGCTCAAGCTGATCGAAGGCACCATGGCCAGCGTGCCGCCCCAGGGCGGGCGCAAGCACCCGAACCAGGACTTCCTGCAGATCGACACGACCAACATCCTGTTCATCTGCGGCGGTGCCTTCGCGGGCCTCGAGAAGGTGATCGAGAACCGCACCGAGGCCTCGGGCATCGGTTTCGGCGCCAGCGTCAAGAGCAAGGCCCAGCGCAGCCTCACCGAGGTGTTCCGCGAGGTCGAGCCCGAGGATCTGATCAAGTTCGGCCTGATCCCCGAACTCGTGGGCCGCATGCCCGTGGTGGCCTCGCTGGCCGAGCTCAGCGAGGACGCGCTGGTGCGCATCCTCACCGAGCCCAAGAACGCCGTGGTCAAGCAGTTCACCAAGCTGCTGCAGATGGAGGGCGTGGACCTCGAGATCCGCCCCGCCGCCCTCAAGGCGATCGCGCGCAAGGCCCTGGCCCGCAAGACCGGCGCGCGCGGCCTGCGCTCGATCCTCGAGCAGTCGCTGATCGACACGATGTTCGAGCTGCCCAATGCCACCAACGTCGACAAGGTCGTGGTCGAGGAATCGACCATCGACGAGAACAAGCCCCCGCTGCTCGTGTACCGCGAGGCAGCCAAGAAGGCCTGAGTGACTCCCAAGCCGGCTCTTCCCCCCGAGATGCCCGGCGTCTTCGACAAAGACTGCGGCCGCGGGCTTGAAATGCCCGTGTCGCCGACCATCTTTGCTTGATCAATCAAAGGATATCCATGTCCGGTCATACCCCTCTGCCCGCCGACGCCATCGATCTGCCGCTGCTGCCGCTGCGCGATGTCGTCGTGTTCCCCCATATGGTGATCCCGCTGTTCGTGGGGCGCCCCAAGAGCATCAAGGCGCTCGAGCTGGCCATGGAGGCCGAGCGCCGCATCATGCTGGTGGCCCAGAAGGCCGCCGCCAAGGATGAGCCCTCGGTCGAGGACATGTTCGAGGTCGGCTGCGTCTCGACCATCCTGCAGATGCTCAAGCTGCCGGACGGCACGGTGAAGGTGCTGGTCGAAGGCCAGCAGCGCGCGCGCGTGAACCGCATCGATGACGGCGAGACCCACTTCTCGGCCAACGTGACGCCGGTGGCGGCGCCCGAGGGCGGCGAGAAGGGCACCGAGGTCGAGGCGCTGCGCCGCGCTGTGATGCAGCAGTTCGACCAGTACGTGAAGCTCAACAAGAAGATTCCGCCCGAGATCCTGACCTCGATCTCGAGCATCGACGATCCGGGCCGCCTGGCCGACACGATCGCCGCGCACCTGCCGCTCAAGCTCGACAACAAGCAGGCGGTGCTCGACCTCGACGACACCAAGGCACGGCTGGAGAACCTGTTCGGCCAGCTCGAGCGCGAAGTCGACATCCTCAACGTCGACAAGAAGATCCGTGGCCGCGTGAAGCGCCAGATGGAGAAGAACCAGCGCGACTTCTACCTCAACGAGCAGGTCAAGGCGATCCAGAAGGAGCTCGGCGAAGGCGAGGAGGGCGCGGACATCGAGGAGATCGAGAAGAAGATCAAGCTCGCCAAGATGCCCAAGGACGCGCTCAAGAAGGCCGAGGGCGAGCTCAAGAAGCTCAAGCTGATGTCGCCGATGTCGGCCGAAGCCACCGTGGTGCGCAACTACATCGACGTGCTGGTGGGCCTGCCTTGGGCCAAGCGGACCAAGATCAAGCACGACCTCGCGAATGCCGAGGCGGTGCTCAACGCCGACCACTACGGCCTCGAGAAGGTCAAGGACCGCATCCTCGAGTACCTCGCGGTGCAGCAGCGTGTCGACAAGGTCAAGGCGCCGATCCTGTGCCTCGTGGGCCCGCCGGGTGTGGGCAAGACCTCGCTCGGGCAGTCGATCGCCAAGGCGACCGGCCGCAAGTACACCCGCATGGCGCTCGGCGGCATGCGCGACGAAGCCGAGATCCGCGGCCACCGCCGTACCTACATCGGCGCGCTGCCGGGCAAGGTGCTGCAGGGGCTGAGCAAGATCGGCACGCGCAATCCGCTGTTCCTGCTCGACGAGATCGACAAGCTGGGCACCGACTTCCGCGGCGACCCGTCGAGCGCGCTGCTCGAGGTGCTCGATCCCGAGCAGAACCACACCTTCGGCGACCACTACGTGGAAGTCGACTTCGACCTGAGCGACGTGATGTTCGTCGCCACCTCGAACTCGATGAACATTCCGCCGGCGCTGCTGGACCGCATGGAAGTCATCCGCCTCTCGGGCTACACCGAGGACGAGAAGACCAACATCGCGATCAAGTACCTGCTGCCCAAGCAGCTGAAGAACAACGGCGTGAAGGAAGAGGAACTGCTCGTCACCGAGGAGGCCGTGCGCGACATCGTGCGCTACTACACGCGTGAAGCCGGCGTGCGTTCGCTCGAGCGCGAGCTCTCGAAGATCTGCCGCAAGGTGGTCAAGGGCCTGCTGCTCAAGCAGATGACGCCCAAGGTCACGGTCACCGGCGAGAACCTCAACGACTTCCTCGGCGTGCGCAAGTTCACCTTCGGCCTGGCCGAGAAGCAGAACCAGGTCGGCCAGGTGGTCGGCCTCGCATGGACCGAGGTCGGCGGCGACCTGCTGACGATCGAAGCCGTGACCATGCCCGGCAAGGGCGTGATCAGCCGCACCGGTTCGCTGGGCGACGTGATGAAGGAATCGGTCGAGGCCGCGCGCACCGTGGTGCGCAGCCGCTCGCGTCGCCTGGGCATCAAGGACGAGGTGTTCGAGAAGCGCGACATCCACATCCACGTGCCCGACGGCGCCACGCCCAAGGACGGCCCGAGCGCAGGCGCGGCGATGACCACGGCCTTCGTGTCGGCGCTCACGGGCATCCCGGTGCGCGCCGATGTGGCGATGACCGGCGAGATCACGCTGCGCGGCGAGGTCACGGCGATCGGCGGCCTGAAGGAAAAGCTGCTGGCGGCCCTGCGCGGCGGCATCAAGACAGTGCTGATCCCCGAGGAGAACGCCAAGGACCTGCAGGACATTCCCGAGAACGTGAAGAACGGCCTCGAGATCGTGCCGGTCAAGTGGATCGACAAGGTGCTCGAGATCGCGCTCGAGAAGCTGCCCACGCCGCTGTCCGACGAAGAGGTCGCGGCCTCGGCGGCGGCCGTGGCCGAGATCGCGAAGCAGCGCGAGTCGCAGGCTTCGGAAGGCTCGGTCAAGCATTGAACGACACGATCATGAAATTCGGGGGCTCGCCTTGCGAAACCCCGAAAATCTGGTCTATAATTCAAGGCTCGAAACGCGGGAATAGCTCAGTTGGTAGAGCGCAACCTTGCCAAGGTTGAGGTCGAGAGTTCGAGACTCTTTTCCCGCTCCAGTTTTGAAAAAGGGAAGCAACAGCTTCCCTTTTTTTCGCTAGTTCGATTTCGTTTTTTCTGCGTGGCGCGATAGCAAAGCGGTTATGCAACGGATTGCAAATCCGTCTAGTCCGGTTCGACTCCGGATCGCGCCTCCACACTTCTCCCGTTGAACAGCTTCGATGATCCCAGGCCCCGCCAACCGACGTTGACGGGGCTGTTTTCATTTGGGGTATCGTCGTCATTCAACCCGGGGCCCGGATGGTGAAATTGGTAGACACATCGGACTTAAAATCCGCCGCTTCCTTAATCGGGGCATACGGGTTCGACCCCCGTTCCGGGCACCACATCTAACAAGGGAGCATTCAATGCCTCGCTACAACGCTCCATTCGAAATTCATGTGCATGGCGACGTGGCCCTGCGTTCGGACGTCGGTTTCGACCAGATCCAGGAAGCGCTGAAGCCATTGTGGAAATACGCGGGCGCCAAGTCGCTCGCCGACGGCGCCGCCAGCTCCTACGAGGAAGAACCCGGCATCCGCTTCGAGCCCAAGGACCACATGCTCCAGATGTGCTGGACCGTGGCCGGCGACGAGGACTTCCGCCAGGCGCTCGACGAGATGTGCATGGCCCTGAACGAACTGTCCGAGCGCGGCGCGGCGATCGAGGTCACCTTCTACGACACCGACTTCGACGAGGAAGAGGGCGACCCCGACGAGGAGTCGCGCGACGACTTCGTGATGCTGTTCGTGGGCCCGAATCCGGCCGCGATCATGCAGGTGCAGCGCGACCTGCTGGTCGAGGACGTGGTGAACCTGATGGAGCGCCACTTCGATGGCTCCGAACTCGGCGGCGTGGTGGCCGAGATCGACCGCCTGTTCAGCGACCGCTTCGATGCCCTGGTGAATTCGCTCGAGATCGGCAAGCGCCCGCGCGGCACCGGCGGTACCGGTGGCGGCGGCAGCAGCGGCCATGGCGGCGGACGCCGCCCGCGCCACCTGCACTGAGCGCCACACGCCTGCCACGCGGCGCCACCACCATCCGCCGCATGGTAGCGCTCTTTCCTTCTTCCGCCCTCAACACCGGCGTGCGCAAGCGCGAGGTGTTCGGCTGGGCCATGTACGACTTCGCCAACTCGGGCTACACGACCGTGGTCATCACGGCCGTGTTCGCCGCCTACTTCGTGGGCGGCATCGCCAAGGGCGCGGCCTGGGGGCCGTTCGCCTGGACCGTGGCGCTCAGCATCTCCTACGCGATCGTGATGTTCACGATGCCGGCCATCGGTGCCTGGGCCGACCTGCGCGCGGCCAAGAAGCGGCTGCTGGCGATCACCACCCTGGGCTGCGTGATCGGCACCGCGGCGCTGGCGCTCTCGCCGCGCTTCTCGGGCGCCACGGGCGTGGCGGTCGCCATGCTGCTGATCGTGGTGTCGAACACCTTCTACTCCTACGGCGAGTCGCTGACCGGCGCCTTCCTGCCCGAGCTCGCGACGCCCGAGGGCATGGGCAAGGTCAGCGGCTGGGGCTGGGCCTTCGGCTATGTCGGCGGCATGCTGGCGCTGGGCCTGTGCCTGGCCTACGTGCTGTGGTCGCAGGCCCGCGGCCTGCCGGCCTCGCACTTCGTGCCGGTGACGATGCTGATCACCGCCGCGATCTACGGCACGGCCGCCTGCGCCACCTTCGCGCTGCTGCCCGAGCGCGCCAAGCCGAGCGCGCAGGCTCTCGGCGACGCCAAGGCGCCGGGTGCCTGGCAACAGCTGCGCTCCACCTTCCGCCAGGCGCGCGCCTACCGCGACTTCATGACGCTGCTGGCCTGCACCGTCTGCTACCAGGGCGGCGTGGCGGTGGCCATCACGCTGGCCGCGATCTATGCCGAGCAGGTGATCGGCTTCGTCGCGAGCGAGACCATGGTGCTGATCTTCGTGCTCAACATCGCGGCGGCGCTCGGTGCCTTCGGCTTCGGCTACGTGCAGGACCGCATCGGCCACAAGACCTCGCTGGCCGTCACGCTGGTGGCCTGGATCGCGGTCTGCGTGATCGCCGCGCTGGTCACGACCAAGGGTGGCTTCTGGTGGGCCGCGGCCATCGCGGGCCTGGCGATGGGTTCGAGCCAGTCGGCCGGCCGTGCGATGACCGGCTACTTCGCGCCGCCGGCCCAGATGGCCGAGTTCTTCGGCCTCTGGTCCTTCGCCACGCGGCTCGCGAGCATCGTCGGCCCGCTGGCCTACGGCGCGGTCACCTGGCTCACGGCCGGCAACCAGCGCATCGCGATCCTGTCGACCGCGGTGCTGTTCGTCGCCGGCCTGCTGCTGCTGTGGCCGATCGACGTGCGGCGCGGCCGCGAGGCCGCGCTGCGAGGGCAGGGGTAGGTCTCAGGAACCGCCGAACAGGCTGCCGTTGGTCAGGGGCCAGCCGGTACCGGCCTGGGACTTCCAGTTCGCCGTGTTCTTCACGCTGGCCGTGAAGTTCGCGATGTCGGTCGGCGTCGGCGAGGCCGGCAGCATCGGACCGTTGTAGAGCACGTCGAACTTGTCGGGGAAGTTGATCGCGACACCCGCGCTGCTCAGCGCGGCGGGAATGCTGCCCGCGCCCGTGGCCGGACCCACCGTGATGCTGGCCAGGTAGGTACCCACGCCACTGATCGCACCAGCCGCTCCGTCGCCCAGACCCGCGACGGTGCCGCCGACGAAGGCATAGACCGTCTCGTTGGTCGCGCTGAGGCCGCCGCCCGCACCCTGCGTGGTGCCGATGTTGGCGATCGGGTTGGTGTTCTTGCTGACGTCCGGCTGGATGGTCACGATGGTGCCCACCGTGAGATTGCGGTCGGCGGTCCAGACATAGGCGCTCTCGTTGGTCACGCCGTCGAACTCCTTGTCGGCGGTGCGATCGCGGTCGGTGAACACGATGCGCGTGCCGGCATCCATCGGCTTGAGCAGCACGAAGGCGAAGGCGTCGGTCTTGTCGGCGTTCAGGCCCAGGAACAGGATGTCGCCGGGGCCGAAGGAGGGCGGCGCGCTGGTGGTGAAGGCGATGGTGCTCGCATCGGACACGCCCGCGAAAGCGTTGCCCTTGGCATCGAGCACGGCGTTGGCGTCCACGGTCACGTAGTAGCCGGTGGACGTGGCGAGCGGCTGGCTCGGCGTGAACGTCAGCACGTTGAAGGCACGCTGCACGCGCGCGGCCGGGCTCGCGGCCGAGAAGGTTTCGACCACGCTGCCGTCGGCCTTGTGCAGCACGATGTTGCCCGCGCCCAGGCGCACGCCCTCGTTGAAATTCAGCGTGATCTTCGAGTTCACGCCCACGCTGCCGTCACCGGCCTTGGGCGAGGCGCTCTTGAGCACCGGCGCGGCGGTATCGACCCAGGGCTGGCCCAGGCGCACGACGAAGCCCTCGAACTTCTGGTCGGCCGGCGGCAGGTCCTTCGACGCGTCGGTCTGGCCCGGCCACACGGTGTCGCCGTTGTCGAGCAGCAGCTGCACCTGCGTGCCGGCCGCGACCGGGCCGGGCACTTCCACGGCCGACTCGAAGCTGCCGCCGGTGGCCTTGCGCAGCGCGTCGAGGTCGTTCGAGAGCTCGACCGGTGCTTCGGCCGGATTGCCGCTCCACGAGAACAGCGCGAAGTTGCGGTCCACGTCGGCGCTGGCCGGGCCCGCGGGGCCGGCGGTGATCAGGTAGCGGCCGTCGGTGCCCTTGTCGATCGAGCGGATGCCGCGGCCACCGAGGTCGATCTCGATCGGCGCGCCGAAGCTGGCCTGCGTGGCGGTCTTGTTCACCAGTGCGGCGTAGTTCTGCACCGGCACGATCAGGGCATTGGTGCGCGTCGAGGTGCTGGTCTGCGGTGCGCGGAAGCCCAGCCACAGCGCGGTGTCGCCCGGCGAGGAGGTCATGCCCTCGATCGAGAAGCCGTTGACCTGCTCGGGGATCACGCCCTTGCCGGCCGAGACGGCGAAGCCGAAGTGGTCGGCGCCCAGGCCGTGGCCGTTACCGGCGTCCCAGGCCACGAGCTGGCTTTCGAGCTGGGCGAACTCGCCGACGTAGTTGAAGGCGGTGGCGGCACCCGTGCCGCTGACCTTGATCGCGAGCAGGTGCGAGCGCGCGGGGGCGTCCGAGCCGTCCTTCTTGTTGCTGTTGGAGCCGGTGAGATACAGCGTGTCGCCGATGCGCACGCCGGCCTCGAGATCGAGCTCGCCGGTCAGCTTGGGGTCGTTGTCCTGGTAGCTCCATTCCTTGACCGCGGCGCCGCCGGCACGCGGATACACGCGCAGCACGTTGGCCTCGTCGTCGGCCACGATCATGAAGCCGTCGGGCAGCGCGAAGGCGGTGGAAGCGTCGGAGGAGCCGACCTTGGTACCGGCATTGGGCGTGAAGGTCGCGCTCGAGACCAGCTGGCCCTGCGGCGCGGGCGGCGGCGGAGCCGTCGCGGGCGGGGGAGGCGGCAGGAAGCCGACGAAACCGCCGTCGCTACCGCCGCCACCGCAGGCGGCCAGCATCAGCGAGAGGGCGCTGGCGAGCAGCATGGGCTTGAAGGGAATGCGGTTCGAGCGAAGCGGAGTGGGCGTTGTCATGGTGCGCGTTGGTTGTTCTGAACAAACCGCGCATGCTGGTACTTTGGGATGACATTTCAGTGAAACACCGAGGTGCTTCACGGTAAAGACGCGATGTCAGAACGAAGACTGCCGCAGCGACTTCGGTACCTTGTAGCGTTCGCCGTCGTAGCGCAGCGTCACCGAATTGAAACGCCCGGGCAGCGCCTTCTCGACGCAGCCCTGGTCCTCGGATGCCTGCGCGCGGCTTTGCACGACGGTGCGCGACAGCATCAGGTCGGCATAGCCGTTGCTCGCGGCCTTGCCCACCGAGAGCATGGTGCGCAGCTTCTCGAAATGCCCGGCGCAGGCCGAGGCATCCCATTCGCCGCTCTCGCGGTCGAGCTCGATCTCCTGCAGCACCTGGCGCAGCTTCGAGCCCTGCTGCACGTAGAGGCGCAGCGTCTCGCTCGCGGCGCTGGCCGTGCCGATGTCGCGGTAGCGCACGCGCAGGCCGAAGGCGCGGGTGTCGCTCGCGAGCACGTAGCGCGAGGTGTCGATGCGCACGTCCTGGATCAGGTTGTGGCGGTCCTCGTCGAGCGCCTCGGCCTGGAAGAGCCGGCCGATGACGGTGTCGCGCTCGGTGTTGCCGTTGTCGGGGCGCTGGATCAGCAGCACCTCGAGGTCGTAGACCTTGGCGCCGTTGTCGCTGGTCTCGCGCGGCATCGGCAGCACGACGATGCTGCGGCCCGGATAGGCCGGCCAGGGCCTGCAGGCGGCCAGCCGCTCGTCGAGCGGCCGGTGCGGATGCAGC